>DULZ01000100.1 GCA_012840125.1 Clostridia bacterium
GGCCCGCCCGCCCTACTTCTTGATAATAGGCTTCCAAGGACCCGGGGATCGTATAGTGGATGACAAACCGGATATCTTCCTTATTAATACCCATGCCGAAGGCATTGGTGGCCACAATCAAGGGCACCGCCCCGCTGACGAAACGCTCCTGAGCTGCAGTCCTCTCCTCCGGCTTCATCCCGGCATGATAGTAGATGGCCGGCAGCTTTAGTTCCCGCTGCAGCCACTTGGCCAGGAACTCACAATCCCGCCTGGTACCGCCGTAAATAATGCCGCAGCCGGATTGGCCCGCCAGCATCTGTTTCAGGGCCACCAGCTTATCTCCCTCTTGGGACACCCGCTGGACACTGAAAAACAAGTTGGGCCGGTTGCTGGAGCCGACGACCCGGTAAGCGTTTTCCATTTCCAGCTTGGCCAGGATGTCTTGCTGCACCGCCGGGGTAGCGGTGGCCGTCAGGGCCAGAAGCTTGGGGTTCCCCTGCAGCCAGCGGTAGAACTTCGGGATCCACAGGTAATCGGGGCGAAAATCATGGCCCCACTGGGACACGCAATGGGCTTCATCCACCACCAGCAGGGACACCTGCCGGTGCCGGACGGCCTCCAAAAAATAACGACTCCGGAGGCGTTCCGGAGCCAGGTAGACCAGTTTGTAGGCTCCCTGCTTAAGGCGCCAAAGCCGTTCCCGGTATTCCCGCCACGGCAGCTGGCTGTTTAAATATGTAGCTTGATACAGGGACCGGGCATGCAGGCCGTCTACCTGATCTTTCATTAGAGCCACCAGGGGCGAAATGACCAGGGTCAAGCCGGGCAGCACCAGCCCCGGCAGCTGGAAGCAAAGGGATTTCCCCCCGCCGGTGGGCAAGACCCCCAGGACATGCTGTTGCTCCAAGACCGCCCGGATAATCTCCCCTTGGCCCGGCAGAAACTCTTTGAAGCCAAAGTATTTCTCTAACGCTTGTTTCAGCTGCATCACTTTTGCTCACCTACCTGACATGCCAGTTAGCCGGCGTCTTAGAGAGGGGGCCCCATCTACCCGGACGAGCATCAAGGAAGCCGTCCCAAGAAGCCCAAACGGACCCGCACCCGGCATCCGGGCCCAGGTAGGGTCAACGGCCCGGAGGCGCGATCACAGTATTATATTGTATCATCGAACTTGCTCTTACGAAAGCCTGTCCTGTCAAAAAACGGCAACACCTGGGAGCCTTTTTCCTGAAATTGCGACCCGCTTGGCGGCAAATAAACATAAAGACAAATTTTTTGCAATTATTTTTAATTTATCTCCAAATGGCAGCAGGATTTCTTAATACAGCATGGAATTATTGAAATACATTAGTGGTCTGGTGGTAAGACCACCCGCCTAGTAGCTGGTCAGGAAAGGAGATTATCAGGTGGATTTAAGATCAATCCGGGAACAGGCAAAGGTGAGACTGAAGGGTTACTGCCGCGTGTGCCCGGTATGCGACGGGCGGGCTTGTGCCGGCGAAGTACCCGGCATGGGCGGCACCGGTACGGGAGCTGCCTTTCAAGCCAACCTGGAAGCCCTGAAAAAGTACCGCCTCCACATGCGCACCTTACATGATGCCAAGGATCCTGACACCGGTTGTTGCTTATTTGGAGAAAAACTGCACACACCCATCCTGGCCGCTCCTATGACCGGCACCATCTATAACATGGGCGGCGTCATCCCCGAAAGAGAATTTCTCGGCATGCTGATCACCGGCAGCCGGCAAGCCGGCAGCATCGGTTTTACCGGCGACGCTCCGGACCGCTATATTTTCGAAGCCGGTTTGGAGGCCATCAAAGCGGAACAGGGCTGGGGTATTCCTATCATTAAACCCCGGGCCCAGGAAGTCCTGATCCGGATGGTGAAAGAAGCGGAAGCCGCCGGGGCCCTGGCGGTCGGGGTGGACGTGGACGGGGCCGGGCTCATCACCATGGCCTTGAAAGGCCAGCCGGTGGGGCCTAAAACCATGGAAGAGCTGAGGGAGATTATCTCAGCCACCACCCTGCCCTTTATCGTAAAAGGCATCATGACGGTGGATGAAGCAGTCACCGCTGCCATGGCCGGAGCCAAAGCCATTGTGGTTTCCAACCATGGAGGCCGCTCCTTGGACCACACCCCGGGAGCCGCCGACGTGCTGCCGGACATCGCTAGGGAAGTGGGCGGCCGAATTACCATCCTGGCTGACGGCGGGGTGCGCTCCGGTGTAGATGCCCTGAAACTGCTGGCTTTAGGGGCGGACGCCGTGCTGGTAGGCAGGCCCCTCGTCATCGGAGCCTTTGGCGGCGGTACGGCAGGTGTGAAGTTCATCATCGAAAAGTTCACCCAGGAACTGAAGCAGGCCATGATTCTCACGGGCTGTCGTTCTCTGGCCGACATCGATACCCGCATTCTGTACACAGGTTAATTATTAATAAATTTAAATTTTTTGAATATGACCAAAAGCCGCAACAATCGAGGATTTAGTCCTAGCCATCATGCCTTGCCAACCATGCAAGGAAAGGGGGGTTGTATATAGAGGTACCTGTGGACGCCGGCGTAGTGCATTTAAAACTCACTACATCTTTTTAAGGAGGTATTTCTCAGATGTATGCCTTGCTTGCATTCCTGCCGATCCTCGTCTGTATCATTTTAATGGCAGCCTTTAACTGGCCGGCCAAAAGGGCGCTGCCCCTCTCTTGGCTCTTATGCGTCATTGTGGCCCTCGCTGCTTGGAAAATGGATTTCCACCATGTAATGGCTTATTCCGTATTTGGCTTTTTCAAAGCCATTGACGTGTTGATCATTATCTTCGGTGCTATTCTCATTCTTAATACCCTCAAAACTTCCGGTGGTATGGCCACCATTAACAACGGCTTCATGGGGATTTCCAAAGACCGCCGTGTACAAGCAATCATCATCGGTTTTATGTTCGGGGCATTCATCGAAGGCGCTGCCGGTTTCGGAACTCCCGCCGCCGTGGCAGGTCCCCTCTTGGTGGGTCTCGGTTTCCCGCCCCTGGCCGCAGCCATGGTAGCTTTGATTTATAACAGCGTACCCGTTTCCTTCGGAGCCGTCGGTACCCCCGTTTTCGGCGCCATGAGTACTCTCTCCGGCAACTTGTCCACATTGGGAGTCAATGAGGAAGGTTTCCGGCTGGCATTTTCCCAGGCCACCGCTCTTACCCACTCCTCTTTCGGTATTTTTGTACCGCTGCTGGGTTTGCTTTTCTTAACCAGGTTCTTCGGCAAAGAACGATCCTTCAGACCGGCACTGGAAGCGGCGCCCTTTGCCATCTTCGCCGGCCTGTGTTTCGTCGTTCCCTATCTTCTTACCGCCTGGTTTTTGGGCAACGAATTCCCGTCCCTGGTAGGTGCCATTATCGGCCTTGCGATAGTGCTGCTGGCAGCTAAGAACGGCTTCCTGGTACCGAAAAAGGCATGGGATTTCCCGGCGGAATCCGAGTGGGAAGCTAACTGGCGTTCCACCTCATCCACCGGTGATACCGGGGAAGCCAAAATGTCCCTGGTCCTGGCCTGGACTCCCTACGTGCTGATTGCGCTCATCCTGGTCATTACCCGCATCCCGTCCCTGGGACTGAAAGGGTTCCTGTCCGGTTTGACCCTGACCATCCCCAACGTGCTGGGCATTGAAGGACTGAACTATTCCTTACAATACGCTTACCTGCCCGGCACGGTACCGTTTATTCTGGTAGCTCTGATTACCCACGTGCTGCACAAGATGAGCGGCGAGCAAGTAAAAACCGCTTGGGGCAACACCTTTAAACAAATCACCGGTGCCGCCATCGCCCTGTTCTTCGGTGTAGCCATGGTGCAGTTGATGCTCAACTCCAATGTCAACCACGCCGGCCTGGAAAGTATGATGACCGTGATGGCGAAGTCTGCCGCCGCCATTGCCGGAAACGCCTTCGTGTTCTTCTCACCCTTCATCGGTGTACTGGGCGCCTTCATTTCCGGTTCCAACACGGTGTCCAATATCCTGTTCGCTTCCTTCCAGTTTGAAACCGCCAGCATCCTGGAACTGCCCCAGGTATTGATCGTAGGTCTGCAGTGCGTCGGCGGTGCCGTGGGTAACATGATCTGCGTGAACAACGTGGTGGCCGCCTGCGCCACCGTGGGATGTATCGGGGCCGAGGGGATTATCATCAGGAGAAACTTCATACCGTGTTTCATTTACGCCATTGTAGTGGCTGTGTTCGTGGCTATCCTGATCTCCCTGGGCTTCAATCCCTTCCCCATCAACTAAAACCTGCATAAGCATGTACTCCTGGCCTCAAGATCCCTTGAGGCCAGGATTTTAACAAGATGAAATCCAGTGAAGGAGGCATCCGCGATGTCCAAAGAACAAGTGATTCAAGAACTGAAACAGGCCTTGGGTCCGGAAAACGTCATCACTGAACAGGAAGACCTGGTCTGTTATTCCTTTGATGCTACTCCCGACGTGCCCAACCCGCTGCCCGATGCGGTGGTAACCCCCGGCAGCACGGAAGAAGTAGTCAAAGTGGTCAACATCGCCCGCAAGTACAAGACCCCTATTTACCCGCGGGGTTCCGGCACCAACCTGTGCGGTGACACGGTACCCTTAAAAGGCGGCATTGTCCTTTCCCTCTTGAAAATGAACAAGATCTTGGAAATTGATGCGGAAAACCTTGTCGCCGTGGTACAGCCGGGCGTCATCATTCAGGACCTGAACAACGCCGTCGCACCCTACGGCTTAATTTATCCCCCCGACCCGGGTACAGTCACCACCGCCACCATGGGCGGGAGCGTGGCGGAATGCTCCGGAGGACTGCGGGGCCTTAAGTACGGGGTGACCAAGGACTATGTGATGGGCCTGGAAGTGGTCCTGCCCAACGGCAAAACAGCCCGCTTCGGCGGCAAAACGGTGAAAAACGTCACCGGCTATGATATGGTGAAGCTCTTTGTCGGTTCCGAGGGCACCCTGGGCATCATCACGGAAATCATCGTGAAACTGATCCCCGCCCCGGAAACCAAGGCCTCCATGCTGGCCGTTTTCAACAGCCTGGAAGATGCCGGGAACACCATTAGAGAAATCATCGCCAGCAAAGTGATCCCGGCCACCCTGGAAATCATGGACCAGGTCACCATCCGCACGGTGGAAAACTACGCCAAAGTAGGCCTGCCCACCGATGCGAAAGCCATCCTCCTCATCGAAGTAGACGGGATACCCGAGGTAGTAGCCCGGGAAGCGGAAGCGGTGGAAAAAGTGGTGCAGCAGAACAACGGTAAGATCCAGCGGGCCAAGGACGACCGGGAGCGGGAAAGCATCTGGACCGCCCGCCGGGCGGCATTACCGGCCTTGGCCCAGTTCAAACCCACCACGGTATTGGAAGACGCCACCGTGCCGCGGAGCAAGATCACGGAAATGCTGCTTTTCGTGGAAGATATAGCGAAAAAGTACAACTTGCACATTGGTACCTTCGGCCATGCCGGGGACGGCAACTTGCATCCCACCATTCTCACCGATGCCAGGGATCAGGAAGAAATGGAACGGGTGCACAAGGCCATCGATGAAATCTTCGCCAAGGCGGTGGAACTGGGCGGCACCCTTTCCGGGGAGCACGGGATTGGCATGGCCAAAGCGAAGTACATGCCGTTAGAATTCAGTGAAGCCAGCCTGGAAGCCATGCGCGCCATTAAGAACGCCTTAGATCCGGAAGGGCTGTTTAACCCCGGCAAACTTCTTTCTTAAGGGGGGAATATAGGTGAGTTATCTAAGGGACTTTCCGGTCATCGAACAGGAAACGATTAAATGCATGAAATGCGGCAACTGCCAAGCTGTTTGCCCTTTATACAAGGAAACTAAAGCCGAAGGAACGGTGGCCCGGGGCAAAGTGAAACTGACGGAAGCGGTCCTGGAAAACAAGCTGCCGTACAGCCACAAACTGGCCAAGATCTTTGAAATGTGCTTGCAGTGTAAAGCCTGCGCCGCCATCTGCCCCTGCGGCGTGGAGCCGGACAAAATCGTGCTGGCCGCCCGCGCCAAACTAGTGCAGGAGCGAGGTTTACCGACGGTGAAGAAAATGATTTTCAAAGTTTTGTCCAACCCCGGCTTGTTTAAAACAGGTCTGGCCGTGGGTGCCCGGACCCAGGGGCTGTTCTTCAAGCAAAGGGAAGACGGCCAAAGCACCCGGGTTCCTATCAGCGGTATCGTGCTCAGAAGGGTCATCCCGAAACTGGCTGTCCCTTCTTTCCTAGGGAGGGTGCCGGAAAACAACACCTTTCCCGGCGCCACCAAGACCATCGCCTTCTTCTCCGGGTGCACCACCAACTTTGCCTATCCCGGTGTAGGCAGCGCCCTTATTGAAGTTATGAAGCGCAACAACATCAATGTCATCGTGCCGAAAGCCCAGCACTGCTGCGGTTTACCCGTCTTAATGCACGGCGACGTGGAAACGGCCACCCAAATGGCCAAGTCCAGCGTGGATATCTTCAGCAAGTACGACGTGGATGCCATCATTACCGTTTGCGGCACTTGCGGCGAATCATTCAGAGTCCATTACCCGGAATTATTGCAAAATGATCCCGAATACTATGCCAAGGCCAAGGCCCTGTCGGAAAAAACTTATGACTTCGCCCAGTATCTAGTGGACGTCGTCGGCCTGGATCCCGCCAAACTCGGCCCCGTGGACGCTACCGTTACCTACCACGTGCCGTGCCACATCGGCCGCAGCATGAAGGCCAAAGACCAGCAGCTTAACATCATCAACAGCATCCCGGGGGTGAAATATCACCCCATGCGAGACCCCGACCGCTGCTGCGGTGGCGCCGGTTCTTTCAGCTTGACCCATTACGATTTATCCTACGACATCCTGAAGCATAAACTGGACGATATCGCCTTTACCGACGCCGATTATGTCATCACCGGGTGCGGTTCCTGCCGCATGCAGTTGAATGACGGGATTGCGCAGGAAAAAATGACTCAAAAAGTGATGCATACGGTAGAACTGCTGGCCCAGTCCTACCAAAATGCTAAATAGAAAAGAGGGATATCATGTCACCGGATTTTGAACAACTCTACCGGCTCTTTAAAGCCAAAGCAGAAGCTGCGGCAGCCCAGGTCTACCGGGTAAAAACCCCGGCGGAGGCCGGGGCCTTGATTGCCCAGATAGCGCAGGAAACGGGCGCCAACCAAATCGCTGCCGCACCTTCCCCGCTGGTGAACGAGTGCCTGGCAGGGAC
Organism: Clostridia bacterium; assembly: GCA_012840125.1. Lineage (NCBI taxonomy): Bacteria > Bacillati > Bacillota > Clostridia > Clostridia bacterium. The sequence continues at coordinate 7,204 of DULZ01000100.1, forward strand.
GTCCATGCCGGTGCCGGTGTACACGGAGAATTTACGCGCCCATGCGGAAGAAGCCCACATCGGCTTATCGGAACTGGACATGGCGGTGGCCGATATCGGGACCCTGCAGCAGGACGCCACCGATATTAACAAGCGCCTCGTGTCCATGCTGCCCAACGTGCATATTGCTCTGGTGCGAATCACTTCCCTGGTACCGGATCTAAAAGAAGCTTTCGTGCAACTGGAACAGCAAAAGGACCGCCTGCCTGGCTACGGCGCTTTCATTACCGGTCCCAGCCGGACGGCGGATATCGAGCGGGTACTGACGATTGGTGTCCACGGCCCCTACGAGCTAAGAATCATCTTCATTGACCAACCGGGAGGTGACACCAATGAGTAAAGACTTAAGGGCGGAAATCCAAAAAGCTTTGGAAAACGAAAACCTGCGGGGAGCCCTGGGACGTTTTGCCGACGCTTACATCGACTCCCGGGCCAAAGCTTATGAAGGCAGGGACTTCGAAGCATTAAGAGAGGACATCGCCCGGCGCAAGCGGGCCTGTGCCCAAAAGATGTGGGACCTGGCGGACCAGTTCAAAAAGAACGCGGAAGCCAGGGGAGCCCAGGTCTTCATCGCCAAAACAGCGGAAGAAGCCCGGAAGTATATTATCGATGTAGCCCTAAAGCACCAGGCCAAATTAATGGTCAAATCCAAATCCATGGCTTCGGAAGAAATCCACCTGAACAAGCATTTAGAGGAACACGGGATCGCGGCGGCGGAAACGGACCTGGGCGAGTGGATCCTGCAGCTGTCCGGCGACCGGCCGTCCCACATGGTGATGCCGGCCATTCACCTCACCAGGTACCAGGTGGCGGACATTTTCTCCAAAGAAGTGAAGGAACAACTATCCGCCGAGATCCCAAGGCTGGTCAAAGTCGCCAGAAAAGAACTGCGGGAAAAATTCCTCACCGCCGACATCGGCTTGTCCGGTGCCAACGCCCTGGTGGCGGAAACCGGCACCGTCTTCATTGTCACCAACGAGGGTAATGCCCGGTTGACCACCTCCATGCCGCGGGTCCACCTGGTCCTGGCGGGTTTGGAAAAACTGGTGGAGAAACTGGATGACGCCCGGGCCATCTTGGAGTGCCTGCCGCGCAGCGCCACGGCCCAGCAGCTGACCAGCTATGTGAGCATGATCACCGGCCCCACTCCTACCGCCCTGCCGGACGGCACCGTGGTTGACAAAGAGCTGCACATCGTGTTGATGGACAACGGCCGTTCCAAAATGCGGGACGACCCGGTCTTCGTGGAAGCCCTGCAGTGCATCCGCTGCGCTTCCTGCCTCAACGTCTGCCCCGTTTTTGAAAGGGTGGGCGGCCATGTTTTCGGCGCTATTTACACCGGCGGCATCGGCACCATCTTGACGGCTTTCTTCAACGAATTCGATGACGCCGGGGAAATCCAAAACCTGTGCTTGAGCTGCGGCCGCTGTAAAGAAGTATGCCCCGGCAAGATCGATATCCCGAAGCTGATCCTGGAGCTGAGAAACCGCTATGTGGCCAAGCACGGCATGCCGGCGGCGCAAAAATTCTTGTTCAACACCGTGCTGCCTAACCGCAAGCTGTTCCACAGCCTGCTGAAAGTGGCCAGCAAAGCCCAAAAGCCCTTCGTCTCGGACCAGAAGATCAGGCATTTACCGCTCTTCTTGGCTGGATTTACCGAGGGCAGAAGTTTACCCGCTCTTGCCAACCAACCCTTTAGGGAACAGCTGGACAAGCTGCCTCAACCCAAGCAAGTCAAGGCCAAAGTGGGCTTCTTCGGCGGCTGCCTGGTAGACTTTGTCTATCCCGAAATCGGCCAATCCGTCGCCAAAGTCCTGGCCAAGTTGGATATGCAGCTGGTTTACCCGCTGGAACAAGCCTGCTGCGGGGTACCGGCGGGGCACTTAGGCGCGGTGGATGCTTTTGCCAGGATGGCCAGGCAGAACATCGAAGCCTTTGAAAAAGCCGGCGTTGACTACATCGTCACGGCCTGTCCCACCTGCACCCACGCCTTGAAGCATGAATACGTGGAGCTTTTGAAAGACGACCCGGCTTGGGCCGAGCGAGCGGAAGCTTTCGCCGCCAAGGTGCACGATTTATCCCAGTTTATCGCCACCCACTCCCGTAACGGCCGGCTGCTGGATTTCAAAGCCGGCGGTGAAACAGTCACTTACCACGATTCCTGTCACTTGCGCCGGAGTTTAGGGGTATTCCAAGAACCAAGAAACCTGATCAAGGAAGCCGGCTACGAACTGGTGGAAATGACCTGGCCCGATCGCTGCTGCGGATTCGGCGGTTCTTACAGCATCAAGTTCCCGGAACTGTCCCGGCCCATCTTGGAAGCCAAACTGAAGGACATCCAGCAGACGGGAGCGAGTATTGCGGCCATGGACTGCCCGGGCTGCATCATGCAAATCGGCGGCGGACTGGATCAAAAGCACAGCACCACCAGGGTTAAACACACTATCGAACTGCTTGCGGAAAAATTACGGGATTAATTACAGAACAATCTTCCAGGAAGTTGTTTTATAGTGTATATTATTTATATGATCTAAATAAGTAATATACACATAATCCAGACAGACAGCGGGTGTTTTCATTGGTATTTCAGCCGATTCGTACAAAGAAAATCTATGAAGAAATTATTGCGCAAATCAAGAACTTGATTCTGGAAGGCAAGTTGCGCCCGGGGGATAAGCTGATGTCGGAGCGGGAACTGGCGGAACAACTGCAAGTGGGCCGTTCCGCCGTGCGGGAAGCTTTCCGTGCTCTGGAAGCCATGCGGATTGTGGAGATCAAACCGGGAGAAGGAACCTATGTCAAGCAATTGAGCGCCGATTACCTGGTGGAAGCCATCTCTCTCATGTTGAGCTCCCAGGATCATACCACGAGGGAGCTCATGGAGCTGCGCAAGATCCTGGAAGGAGAGTGTGCGTACCTGGCGGCCCTCCGCCGCACAAACAGCGATCTGGCCTTGATGAAGCAGCAGCTGGACGAGCAGAAAATACAGGTGGAACAAGGGCACCTGGGCTATCACTCTGACATGGCCTTCCATTTTGCCATCTATAAGGCCACCGGAAACGCGATCATTTTCAAGCTGATGTCGACCCTGCGGGATACCATCCAGCATGCGCTGCAGGAAGTGCTGAAGGAACTGATGCAAATGGATCCCACCTTCCCCAAACAGCTTTACCTGGAGCATATGACTGTCTGCCAGGCGATTGAAAACGGGGATCCGGTGGCGGCGAGGGAAGCCATGCACAAGCACCTCGCCACGGCCCTCAAGGGCGTGATTGACCACAATTAACACCCCAACACCGGAACCAACTTCCTGAAAAAGGCGGCTTTAGCACCAAAGCCGCCTTTTTCAATCCTCACTATCCTTAAGACTTCAAGATCCAACCAGACAAAAGGGACGGCCTTTCTCCAAGCCGTCCCGTTCACGCCGGAGTACAACCCAGCATGTCCTGCAATTCCCGGTAGGTACGATATGCCTCATCGAAAAACTCCGCCAAATGCCCTTTATAGGCAGACAGTTTCTCGTCAATTTCTTCACCTTTGTAGCCTTCTTTTTCAAAAAAGATGATGGAACTCACCACTTCCAATAATCTTGGCTCTTTACTGTTTAAATAAGCAACCCTTAGCAAATAATCAATCCGGTCGGCATCAAATTGACTGGATATGATTGAGTTAAGTCCGTATAATGGTGTAAAATTGGTTTTCCAAAAGAGTTGAGCCATTAACAAATTCCTCAGTTAGAATAGAAGTGGAAAAACCAAAATTCTAAGAGGAGGAATTTGAATGGCTCAATACC
>DULZ01000101.1 GCA_012840125.1 Clostridia bacterium
GCCAGGGCCTCAGAAGTTTAACTGCACATTATCATCAAATTCGTCAAGCTTGGTGAACCGCCGTATACCGAACGGTACGTACGGTGGTGTGAGAGGACGGGGGTTAATCGCCCCCTCCTACTCGATTGATGCGGGGGAAAAGAAGCGGCTGTCGGTATGCCACCACCGGGCCAGGCCCAGGGCAGCGGTGTTTCCGCAGCCGGAGGAATAGACGAAAACCGCCCGCCTACTGCCGGGAAAAAGGCTTTGGAAGACTTTAGATTGATTGCCTGGTCAGGGAGGAGTAATTCATCATCCAGTAAATAAACATGCCTAAAATGGGCAAAGAAAAGGTGATACCCAGCCACAAAAACGGCGATATGCCCAAGGCGGGGCGGGACAATGACTTGGCATCCCGGTAGACGATGATGGTCAAGGAAATGTGGGTGGCCACCAATAACAGCAGCCAGGCGAACCGCAGCCAGAAGAGTAGAGGCATGATGGACATGGAATGAACATACACCATAAGCTCCCCTCCGTCAAAAGGTATTGGGATGAGATACCAGTTACGGTATTTTTTTCAGTATACCAGGGGACCGTTGTAAGGGCAACCGGGGAGTTTCTCCCCCTATAGCAAAGGAGCACTGGGTTAACAAGCCGGGCAGCCGGGGGCTGCTTTCTACAGGCGGATGTGGTTATACCAAGTAGGCAATTTTCGCCCGGGGGAAATGGTGCTCTATTTCCCGGTGGAAAAAGGACTTGATTTCCTCCATGACTGCCGGCGGGTAGACATACTTGCCGTAACCGAACTGGCCGAACTTGAATTTCCGGTTCTCCTCCTCCAGGGGTAAGGTGGTATCCGGGAACACTTCCAAAATCCGTTTCTTGGCCGCTGCCGTGAAGCGGTGGGAGATGAGTTCGAAGGTCAGTGCCCCTGGCGCTGCCGGCCCCAGCTCTTCTTTTAACACCCGGAGCAGGTGGGCGTAGTCTTCTTGCCAGCGGTGGTAATGAAAAATGGGTGCAATCAGGAAGCCCAAAGGGTAGCCTGCCCGGGCCACCTGCCCGGCGGCCCGGATCCGGGCCGGGAGGTTGGGCGTGCCTTGTTCGTAGGATTTGATGATATAATCCGTGTTGATGCTGAAACGGATTTCCGTATGCCCCCGGTGATCCAGGTCCAGCAGGGTATCCAAATCCGTAAACTTGGTAACGAAGCGAAACCGTCCCAAAGGCTCGCGGCTGAAAAACAGGATGGTTTTGGCCAGGGAGCCGGTGTAGGGTTCCACGGGCACCGGATCGGAAGTGGCGGATCCCTCAAACACGGTGATGTCCGGGGTTCTCTGCCGGATATATTCCTTGGCCCGGGCCAGGATTTCATCCAGGTTGACATAAACCCGGACATAAGGTTTCTTGCCGAGAGTGGTGTTTAGATAGCAGTACTGGCACCGGCCGGTGCAGCTGGTGCTGAGGGGCAGCTGGTAGTGGGCGGAAGGTTTACAAGTGGCGAAGTCCAGGGTCCGCCGCACCCCCACCACCAGGGTGCTTTTCGCTGCCAGGTAGGCTTCCCGGGGTGCCTTGCCGGGGATGCCGGTGACCCGGTTGTGGCTCTTGATCATGAAAATAGGAGTGCTTTGGTCTTTAAACCGCTCGTAGAGCTGCCGGCCTAAAGGATACTCCAGGGCTTCCGGTTCGAAATAGACTCTCTTGGGTTGAAACAAGGGCTACCCTCCTTGATGTTAACCTGTAATGCTAGTATGTCCCTCTTGAGCCGGCAAAATATTTTGCCGGGGCGGCAGGAATCTTTTTGCAGGAGCCGAATTGACCATATTATGAAACATGATTCATTTCTTAGTGAGGAGGGTTGCCCATGGTGAAGACCTGGTTTCTGGCAGGACGTCCCTGGTCTTTGACGGCTACTTTTGTCCCGGTAACCCTGGGAGCCATCTTGGCCTGGGACCAAGGCTATTTTCATCCTTTTCTCTTCCTCTTGTCCCTGCTGGGGGGAGCGGCCATCCAGTTAGGGACCAATTACACCAATACCTACGGGGATTACATGTCCGGCGTGGATACCCTGGAGTCCAACCGCACCTCTCCCCAATTGGTGCTGGGCATGCTCAAACCGTCCCACATGCTGTGGGTGGGGATAGGTTGTTTTGCGGCGGCCGCCTTGATCGGCGTGTACCTGGTGGCCTTACGCAGCTGGCCCCTGCTGCTGGTGGGTGTGCTGGGCATTTTAGGCGGGTATTTCTACACCCTGGGCATTGCTTACAAGTACAGGGGCTTGGGGACCGTCCTGGTGTTCTTCTTAATGGGCCCCATGATGGCCTGGGGTGGGTATTACGTGCAAACCGGGACCAATGACTGGCTGCCGGTATGGGCTTCCCTGCCCGTGGGTTTTTTGATTTCGGGTTTGCTGCATGCCAACGACTTCCGCGACATCCGGCATGATGCCGCCGCGGGAATCGTGACCCTTGGGACCATCCTCGGCCATGACCGGAGCCTGTCCTTTTATTATTTCCTGGTGATTGCCGCTTACGCTTGCCTGGTGGCGCTGGTGGTCACCGGGGTGCTGCCCGTCGTCGCTTTGCTGCCCCTGCTGGCCCTGCCCAGGGTGTGGCAGCAGCTGCGGGATGCCCGGGAAGGATGGGCCGGGGATGGGGAAAAATTGGCCTGGTTGGAAAAGAATCATGCCCAGCTGCATTTTCAATTCGGGCTGCTCCTAGTGAGCGGGCTGCTGATCGACATCGTATTGTAGGAGGTATGCCATGGTATCCCGTCAAGTTTCCACGGCCCAGGTGCTGTCGGCCCTGGTCCTGGCGGCTGTTTTCTGGTATTTGATTTTCAGCGTCCAGCTTTTTAATTTCTGGTTATCCATGGCCGTGGCCGCCCCGGTCCTGGCCGGTTTGTCCGTGTTCTTTCAGGGACTGCCGGTGAACCGCCGGGATTTTCACCGGCAGTCCCTGTTGACGGGAGCGGCGGCCGCGGTCCTTCTCTACCTGCTTTTCTGGTTAGGTTACACCATCTCCCAGTGGCTGTTTTCCTTTGCTCAAGGCCAGGTCCATGCCATTTACCAGATCCGCACCCAGGGTGAAATGCTGGTGATGGCTTTGATCTTGCTGTTCATCACCAGCCCGGCGGAGGAAATCTTCTGGCGCGGGTTCATCCAGAAATGGGCCATGGACAGGTTCGGTGACTTGCCGGGCTGGCTGGTGGGTTCCCTGGTCTATGCCGGGGTCCATCTTTCCTCCGGCAATTTCATGCTGGTCATGGCGGCCCTGGTGGCCGGCCTTTTCTGGGGCTGGTTATACCGGCGGGAGCGGAATTTGGCTCCCTGCATCATTTCCCACTGCCTGTGGACGGTGGGCATCTTTCTCTTATTCCCGGTAATGTAAAAGGAATGAAAAAGGGCACCACTATGCTGGTGCCTTCAGACTGTAGGCCAAAGGAACAATTTCTCAGCAAGCTGCGGGCACCAATGGGCCGGTGCCCTTTTTTGGTAATGAAGTATAGGATGAAGCACGGTTCCTGTGACCTACTGCCGGGCGAAGGCCCGCCAGGCGATGTCCCGCCGGTAGTGGCAATGGGCAAACCGGATGGATGCCGCACCGGCATAGGCTTGGGCCACCGCTTCCCGCAGGGTGGGCCCCAGGGCGGTGACGCCTAAAACCCGCCCCCCGGCGGTGACAATCCGGTTTTCCCGGAAGGCGGTGCCGGCGTGAAAAGCCAGGACTCCCTCCGGCAGATCCGCCAGGCCGGAAATGGCATAGCCGGTTTCGTAGGGGCCCGGATAGCCGCCGGAGGCCAGCACCACACAGGCGGCGGCTTCTTCCGCCCAGGTGACATCCAGGTCAGATAAGGTGCCGTCTATGACCGCTTCCATGACTTCCACCAGGTCCGTCCTCAAGCGAGGCAACACCACCTGGCATTCCGGGTCGCCGAAGCGGGCGTTGAATTCCAACACCTTCGGCCCCTCCGCCGTCAAAATCAAACCGGCGTAGAGGACTCCCCGGTAGGGAATTCCTTCCCGGGCCAGGGCCGTCACCGTGGGCGCCAGGATTTTTTCATAAATTTCTTGCTGCAGCTCCGGGGTTTCCAATCCGGTGGGGCTGTAGGCCCCCATGCCGCCGGTGTTCGGTCCCCGATCTCCCTCGTAGACCCGTTTATGGTCCTGGGCCCAGACCATGGGTTTCACCGTTTTCCCGTCGGTAAAGGCCATGACGGTGATTTCCTCGCCCTGTAGGAATTCTTCCACCACCAGGACGGAGGAGGCTTCCCGGTGCTCCGCCGTCAACGTGTCCACCGCCAGGAGGGCTTCACGGGGACCGGCGGCCACGATGACGCCTTTGCCTGCGGCCAAGCCGTCGGCTTTGACGGCGCAGGGGCTGTCCAACTGCTCAATGTAAGCTTTGGCGTCTTGGGGGTTGTGAAAAGTCTGAAAACGGCCCGTGGGGATGCCGTACTTAGCCATGAGCTCCTTGGCGAAGGCTTTGCTGCTTTCCAGCCGGGCGGCGGCTTGGTTAGGCCCGAAAATACGCAAGCCGGCTGCTTGGAAAACATCTACGATGCCGGCGGCCAGGGGAGCCTCCGGTCCCACCACCGTTAAGTCGATCTTTTGGGCAAGGGCAAAATCCCGCAAGGCCGTCAAGTCCGTCGCCGGGATGGGGACGCACTCCGCCTGGGAGCTCATGCCGGCATTGCCAGGAGCGCAGTAGATTTTGGTCACCCGGGGACTTTGGGACAGTTTCCACGCCAGGGCGTGCTCCCGCCCACCGGAGCCTACCACCAGTACTTTCAACACCCATCACTCTCCTTAATCAACACTCTGCGTCCCTGCAGCACCACCCGGCCTTCCGCCAGCCACCGCACCACCTGGGGATAAAGCCGGTGTTCTTCCTGCAGGATCTTGGCCGCCAAGTCGTCGGCGGTATCTTCCGGGTTCACGGCCACCACCCGCTGGGCGATGATGGGGCCCGTGTCCATGCCTTCATCGACGAAGTGCACGGTACAGCCGGTGTATTTCACCCCGTATTTCCACGCCTGCTCCTGGGCATTGAGGCCGGGAAAGCTGGGGAGCAGGGAAGGGTGGATATTGATCACCCGCTGGGGGTAAGCTTGCAGCACCACGGGAGACAGGAGGCGCATGTACCCGGCCAGCACCACCAGCTCCACCCGGTGGGCCTGCAGTGTCTCCACCAGGGCCCGGTCGAAACCCTCCCTGGTGGCATAACCGGCGGGTTCAATGACCCGCGTGGGGATGCCGTGGCGCGAGGCTCGTTCTAATGCTTTAGCCTGGGGATTGTCGGAAACGACTAGTACAATTTCCCCGCCCAACCGGTCGGCGTTTTGCGCTTCAATCAGAGCCTGCAAATTGGTCCCTCGCCCGGAAGCCAGAACCGCAATTCTCAACAGGGGGCGCATGGTATTCCTCCTTTGTTTCCGCCGGTTAGAAGTACCGTGTTACCGGATCTTGCCTGCCTGTTTCAAGCTAAAGGGGGGTCAAATCTGGTTACCCCGCTGCCGGGGATGATGGAACCGATGGTATAAGCGGGAAGACCTTGGCTCGCCAATTCTTCCTTGACCGCTGTTTCTTCCCGGGGATCCACGATCAATACAAAACCGATGCCCATATTGAAGGTACGGTACATTTCCGAAGGCGCTACCGGGCCCTGCCGGGCGATTAACTCGAAAACCGGCGGCACCGGCCAGCTGCCTACCTGCACCAGGGCATCGAATTGGACGGGAAATGCCCTGGGCAAGTTTTCCACCAAGCCGCCTCCCGTGATATGGGCCATTCCCTTGACTTGGTATTTCTCCAGTAAAGGCAGTACGTATGGCACGTAGATCCTGGTGGGGGTGAGCAGTTCCTTTTTCAGCGCCGCCGGGTCCCCGGCGGCACCGGGCCGTGCTCGTTCCCGGTCAAAAAGCACTTTCCTGGCCAGGGAAAAGCCGTTGGAGTGGAGCCCGCTGGACGCCAGGCCGATGAGTTTGTCACCGGCGGTGACCCGGGAGCCGTCAATGATCTTCTCCCGCTCCACCACACCCACGGCAAAGCCGGCCAGGTCATAGTGGTCCGGTGGGTAGAAACCGGGCATTTCCGCCGTTTCACCCCCAATTAAGGCACAGCCTGCTTGCCGGCATCCTTCCGCTATGCCCTTCACCACGGCTGCCGCTTGTTCCGGCACTAGACGGCCGGTGGCCAGGTAATCCAGGAAGAATAAAGGCTCGGCTCCTTGTACTAAAATGTCATTAACACACATTGCCACCAGGTCAATGCCGACGGTGTGATGTTCATCCAGGTCAAAGGCCAGCTGCAGTTTGGTGCCTACCCCGTCGGTGGAGGCTACCAGCACCGGTTCCCGGTAGCGGCTGGGGTCTAAAGCGAACAACCCGCCGAAACCGCCGATGCCGGACAATACTTCCGGCCGGGTGGCGGTACGGGCATGTTCCTTGATCAATTCCACCGTCCTATTTCCCGCGTCGATATCCACCCCGGCCTCCCGGTAGCTGATCGCCTTGGTCCGTTCAGACAAGGGAATTCCTCCTTCCTAAGACTTAGTAGCTTTCCTGGCCGCCGGGCTTGCCCGCTATGTAATTGGCGTCGAAACAAGCGGTACAGAACCGGTCCTTGGGGCCTTGGAAAGAGTTGAGCAGCCCGGCCAGGCTGAGGTAATGGAGACCGTCGGCTCCGATATACCGGCGCGTGCCTTCAAGGTCGCCCTTTGCGGCGATTAATTCTTCCCGCTGGGAAGTGTCGACGCCGTAGTAACAAGGATACAGGACCGGTGGGGAGGTAATGAGCAGGTGGACTTCGCCCACCTCTACCCGGCGCAGCAGTTCAATGATTTTCTTGCTGGTGGTGCCCCGCACCAGGGAATCGTCCACCAGGATGATTTTCCGGCCTTGCACGATTTCCCGGATGGGATTGAGTTTCAAGCGGACGGCCACGTCCCTCATCTTCTGGGAGGGCCGGATAAAGGTGCGGCCGATGTACCGGTTCTTCATGAGCCCCTCGCAGAAGGGGAGCCCGGTGGCTTCGCTGTAGCCGGCGGCCGCGGCCGTGCCGGAATCGGGGATAGGGATCACCAGGTCCGCGTCCGGACGAACCTCTTTAGCCAGCTGCCGGCCCATTTCCCGGCGCACGATATTGACGGTTTCCCCGTCAATGATGCTGTCCGGCCTGGCGAAGTAGATGTATTCAAAGATGCAAACGGCGCGGCGCACCGGTACCATCGTCTGGTAGGAAGTGAGCCCGTTTTCATCAATGACCAGGATTTCCCCTGGTTCCAGGTCCCGGATAAAGGTAGCTCCTACAATATCCAACGCACAGGATTCCGAGGCCAGCACATAACCGTTCTCCAGTTTCCCCAGGCACAAAGGCCGGATGCCGTTGGGGTCCCGGACGCCGATGAGCTGTTTTTCGTTCATCACCACTAAGGCATAAGCCCCTTTGACGTCGATCATGCACTTCATCAAGGCTTCCGGCAGGGGATTCTGCCCGTAACGGGCAATGAGATTGACGAACAGCTCCGCTTCCGCATTAGACTGGAAAACGGATCCGTTAAAGGCTAAACGGTGATGGAGTTCGGCCCCGTTGACCAGCTTGCCGTTTAAGGCCAGGGCCACTGAGCCCCGCAAGTAATTGAAAGACAGGGGCTGGGCACCGGATAGGGAAGTGGCCCCGGTGCCGTAGAGGACATGCCCGACGGCGATATGTCCCTTGAGCTTCTGCAAGGTTTCTTCCGGGAATACTTCCGCTACCAATCCCTTGTTTTTGTACACCTGAATTCCTGTCCCGTCGGACACGGCGATGCCGGCACATTCCTGGCCCCGGTGCTGCAAGGCGTAGAGGCCGTAATAGGTTAGCATGGCTGCGTCCAGGCCCGGGGCAAAAATGCCGAAAACGCCGCACGCTTCACGGAATTGGCCGGTCATTTAGGCGCCTCCTTTTAACCGGTGGAACACTTGCACATAGGCGTCTTCTACCTGTCCCAGGTCGTGGCGGAAGCGGTCTTTGTCCAGTTTTTCCATGGTGTCTTTGTCCCAAAGCCGGCAAGTATCCGGGGAGATCTCATCCCCCAGTATCACCCGGTCCCCGTGGCGGCCGAATTCCAGTTTAAAATCCACCAGGATAAGATTGGCGGCCAGGAACCGCTGCTGCAGCAGCTCGTTGATCCGGTAGGACTGGGCTTTGATAAGAGCCACTTCTTCCGGTGCGGCCAGTTCCAGCACGGCGATGTGGTCTTCATTGATCATGGGATCTCCTAAAGCATCGGATTTATAGCAGAATTCCAACACAGGGTGTTTCAAAGGTGTTCCTTCCGGGATGCCCAGCCGCTTGGACAAGCTGCCGGCGGCAATATTGCGGACGATCACTTCAATGGGGATGATCTCCAGCCGGTGGACCAGCATCTCCCGTTCCCCCGCCAGCTGCAGGAAATGGTTGTCAATTCCGTTGTCTTTCAAGTAGCTGAAAAGCAGGGCGGAAATCTGGTTGTTGTAATAGCCCTTGTCTTGAATGGTACCTTTTTTCAAATTATTAAAAGCGGTGGCGTCGTCTTTATATTCCACCCAGTAAACCGCCGGATCGTCCGTTTGATAAATCTTTTTCGCCTTGCCTTCATAGAGCTGATCTAGTTTCGTGACCAATGGTACCTCCCCCTTGTATCCATCATTCGAGACCGGCTTTCCGGAAAATATAGTCCACTTGCTTGAGATGATAGCCGTAATCGAATAACCGGGAAATCTCCTCGCTGCTCAAGTACCTGGTAATGTCAGGATCGTTCAGGATCAACGCTTGGAAGGGCGTGTTTTCTTCCCAAGCCTTAAGAGCGTTACGCTGGACCCAGGCGTAGGCTTCTTCCCGGAGCACTCCTTTGTCTACCAGTGCCAGCAGCACCCGCTGGGAAAAGACCAGCCCGTGGGTGTGGTCCAAGTTCTGCCTCATGTTTTTTTCATGGACCACCAGGTTCTCAATGATATGGGTGAATTTGGCCAGCATGTAATCCAGCAAAATGGTGCTGTCCGGGATAATGACCCGTTCGGCGGAGGAATGGGAAATATCCCGCTCATGCCAGAGGGCCACGTTTTCCAAAGCGGTGAGGGCATGGCCTCTCAGGATCCGGGCCAGCCCGGAAATCCGTTCATTAAGAATGGGATTCTTCTTATGGGGCATGGCGGAGGAGCCTTTCTGGCCCCGGGCAAAGGGTTCCTCTGCTTCCAGCACTTCCGTGCGCTGCAGGTGCCTTAGTTCAGTAGCAAATTTATCTAAGGAAGAGCCGATGAGGGCCAGGGTGCATACGTATTCCGCATGCCGGTCCCGCTGGATGATCTGGGTGGACACCGGTGCCGGTTTCAGATCCAGTTTCCGGCAGACATATTCTTCCACCCGGGGATCGATGTTAGCGTAGGTGCCCACGGCGCCGGAGATCATGCCCACGCTGATGTTTTCCCTGGCTTTTTCCAAGCGGGCGATGTTCCGCCCCGTTTCCTGGTACCAGAGGGCCATTTTGAGGCCGAAAGTGGTGGGTTCAGCATGGATACCGTGGGTCCGGCCCATCATCAGGGTGTATTTATACTGCCGGGCCTTTTCCGCCAGGGCTTGCTGTAGGGTATGCAGTCTCTTCAGCAGCAGGTCGGCGGCGTCCCGCATCTGGAGGGCCAGGGCGGTGTCCAGGACATCGGAAGAAGTCATCCCCAGGTGGATGTACCGGGATGCTTCGCCCACTTTTTCCGCCACCGCCGTAAGAAAAGCAATGACATCGTGATGGGTGACCTGCTCTATCTCCTGGACCCGCTTTAAATCAAAACCGGCGTTTGCTTGAATCCGGCGCCAGGCTTCGGCCGGGATGTGGCCCAACCGGGCCTGGGCTTCGCAAGCCAGGACTTCAATCAAGAGCCATTTTTTCAGCTTGTTTTCTTCCGTCCAAATGGCCCCCATTTCCGGCAGTGTGTAACGTTCAATCATGGGTAACACCTCGCATATGGTTTAAGACCGCTGCTTAAGGTAAGCTTCCGCCCCCAAGGACTGCAGGCGGCGGTTTTTCTCTTGCACTTCCCCGGCCAGGTTAGCCCGGTATTGCCCCAGGCGCTCCCGGACGGCCGCATCCTGCAGGGCTAAGATCTGGGCGGCAAAAAGAGCCGCATTCTTGGCCCCGTTGATGGCCATGGTGGCTACGGGAATGCCTGCCGGCATTTGCACGATACTGTACAAGGAATCCACCCCGCCCAGGGTTTTCGTGGCCATGGGCACCCCGATCACCGGCAGCACGGTGAGGGCGGCTAAGACTCCGGGCAAGTGGGCGGCGCCCCCGGCCCCGGCGATGATCACTTGCAAGCCCCGGTCCGCAGCGGTTTTCGCGTAATCAAAGGCCTGTTCCGGGGTGCGGTGGGCGGAAGCGATGACCACTTCATAACCGATTTGCAATTCCTCCAGCAGGTCGGCGGCTTGTTTCATGATGGGCAGGTCGGAGTCACTGCCCATGACGATGCCAACCTTGATCTCATTCACAGGAACCACTCCTCTGATGCTTGTTCTCGGCCCTGTATCCAGCCGTGGCGAGGCCGGTAGTTGGGCCGGGTGCTGTTCCCGGTTTACCGGAAATAGGCAATGCCGGCCTTAAACAAGGGCATTTCCCTGGTGCCCGGGATATTGATGGCGGTATACGGCCCCCAGCGTTCCGGATGGGACATCTTTCCGAGGATTCTCCCGTCGGGGCTGGTGATACCTTCGACGGCGTACCAGGCGCCGGTGGGGTTGTCTTCGTAATCCAGGGCCGGCTGCCCTTGCTCATCCACGTACTGGGTGGCTACTTGTCCCTGCCGGAACAGTGCGGCGGCTTCTTCCGGTGGGGCGATGAAGCGTCCCTCCCGGCATGACACGGGAACCACATATGCTTCGCCCACTTCCGTCAAGGCCAGCCAGGGAGACAGGGTGGAGACCACTTTCGTCTTCACGTACTGGGCCTCATGCTGCCCGGTCCGGTTAACGGCCAGCAAAGGTGCCCGTGGGTGCAGGGGACGGAACCGTCCGTAAGGCAAAAGCCCGGTGCGCAGTAGAGCCTGGAACCCGTTGCCGAGGCCCAGTATTAAGCCGTCCCTGTCCAAAAACGCCAGGATGCTTTCCTGCACCCGGGGATGTCTTAGGATGAGCTCGATGTATTTCCCGGACCCTTCCGGTTCGTCCCAGTTGGCAGCCCCGCCGGGCAGCACCAGGATTTGAGCGGCGGATAAGGCTTCTGAGAACCGGTTTAGGGATGCCGCCAGGCCGTCTAGGGTCCGGTTGGTCAGGACCAGGGTTTCCACGGCGCCGCCGGCCCGGGTAAAAGCTCGCCCGGTTTCGTATTCCCCGTTGGTGCCGGGAAAAACGGCGATTAGCACCCTGGGCCGGGCTAAAGGAATGGATGCCTTGCGCGTCTTCCGGTGAGTGGCCCCCCCTTGGTCCCCCGGCGGAGGCAGCGGTTCATTTTGCTGCAGGACGCCGCCAAAAATGCCTGCTAAAGGCCTGTGCCAGGCGGTATAGGCTTCCTGCAAGGTGATAGCCACGCCGTTGACCACGATGGTTTCTTCCGCCTGGGTACGCCCCAGGCGGCGGAAAGGCACCCCGGCCAGTATTTCCTCCGGGGCCAGGTCCCCGGGCATTTCCAAGACGATGGTTCCATAATCCGGGGCGAACAATTCCTCCGGGCTCAAGGGTTCCTCCAGCACAAATCCAAGGCGGTTGCCGAAAGCCATTTTGCTTAAGGCGACTGCCAGCCCCCCGGTTTTGACGGTACCGGCGGCCAGAACATAACCGGCTTGGATGAGGGCGTGGATCTGCCGGAAATTAGCTTTCAGCTGCTCAAAGTCAGGGATCCCGTTTTCATCCTTGGGAGCAGGGATCAGGACAATCAGGCTGTTGGGCTTTTTGAATTCCGCTGACACCGCCCGGGTGACGTTGACGGTGTTGACCGCGAAAGCTACCAGGGTCGGGGGCACATCCAGGTCATGCCAGGTGCCGGACATGCTGTCTTTCCCACCGATGGAGGGGAGCAGCAGTTGCTTTTGGGCCCAGTAAGCGCCCAGCAGGGCGGCAAAAGGTTTGCCCCATTTTTCCGGCTGCCGGCCTAGTTTCTCAAAATACTCCTGAAGGCTGAGCCTGATGGTGGTGTAATCGCCGCCCAGGGCCACGTTTTTGGCCACGGCTTCCACCACGGCGTAGAGCCCGCCGTGGAAAGGAGACCACTGGGTGAGCTCCGGGTTAAATCCGAAAGTCATAATGGTCCCGGTGGTGGTTTCACCGTCCGGTACCGGGACCTGGCTGACCATCCCTTCCTGCGGCGTGCTTTGATACTTCCCGCCGTAGGGAGCCAGGACCGCGTGACCCCCTGCCGTGGCATCGAACAGCTGGGCCAGGCTCCGCTGGCCGGCGTTATTTAATTGCTGCAGGTGGGCCAGCCAGGCCTTTTTCAGATCGTCACCTTGCACAGGCGGCCCGGGAGGGGAGAAGTAGTTGTTTTCCCCGGCAGGGGCGGTAATCCTGACTTGGACTTCTTCTTTGATGCCGCCGGAATTCAGGAAGTCCCGGTCTAAATCGACAATGAGGTCTCCCTGCCAGTAGATTTTCAGGCGGCGGTCCGGCGTCACCCCGGCAATGGGGGTGGCGGCCAGCCCTTCCCCTTCCGCCAGTTGGAGAAAGGCGGGCACGTTTTCCGGGGCAATGACCACCGCCATTCTTTCCTGGGTTTCAGCCGTGGCGATTTCGGTGCCGTCCAACCCGCCGTAGGCGAGGGGAACCTGGTCCAGGTCTATGACCAGCCCATCTGCCAGTTCGCCGATGGCGACGGAGATACCGCCGGCGCCGAAGTCGTTGCATTTCTTGATGAGACTGGTGGCTGCCGGGTTCCTGAACAAGCGGATGAGCTTCCGTTCTTCCAGCGGGTTCCCCGCCGGCACTTCTGCTGCCCCCGGTTGCTGCGGGGAATGCCCCAGCTCCTTGGAAGAGCCGGTGGCGCCGCCGCAGCCGTCCCGTCCCGTCTTGTTGCCGACCAGCAGGATCACGTCCCCGGGCTGCGGCTTTTCCCTGTGGACCCAGTGGGCCGGGGCCGCCGCGATCAGGGCGCCCAGTTCCATCCTTTTGGCGCGGTATCCTTCATGATAGATTTCCACCACTTGACCGGCGGGTACGCCTACTTGATTGCCGTAGCTGCTGTAGCCCAGGGCGGCGGTTTTCGTGAGGTATCGCTGGGGCAGTTTACCCGGCAGCGTCTCTTCGATGGGGGTACGGGGATCGCCGCTGCCGGTAACCCGCATGGCTTGATAAACATAGGAGCGCCCGGACATGGGATCCCGGATGGCCCCGCCCAGGCAGGTGGCGGCCCCGGCAAAAGGTTCGATTTCCGTCGGGTGGTTGTGGGTTTCGTTCTTAAACATCAGCAGCCAGTCTTCCCGTTTGCCCTTGTGCTCCACGGCAATTTTGATGCTGGCCGCATTGGTCTCCTCGGATTCCTCCAGGTCCGGGAGAGCCCCAAGTCTGCGCAGTTCCTTCATGCTGATGGTGGCCAGGTCCATGAGGCAGGGGGCTTTCTGTCCTGCCAAACCCAGGGATTCCCTGGCTGCCAAATAAGCTTCATGAGCGGCTTTGATGGGCTCCGCCAGGGGTCCTCCTGCAATTTCCACGGCGGCAATGGGCGTGTTGAAAGTTTTATGCCGGCAGTGGTCTGACCAGTATGTATCTAAAATCCGGATTTCCGTGACCGTGGGGTCCCTTTGTTCCTGGTCCCGGAAGTAAGCCTGGCAAAACTGCAGGTCAGCCAAGCTCATGGCCAGTCCCAGTTCCCGGCCCAGGGAGGCCAGTTCATCTTCCCTTTTCCGGGTGAAACCTTCCAAAACGGCGATTTTGGGCGGGGCTGCCGGTGCTGCCTGCAGGGAGGCCGGTTTTTCCCAGTGTCCCTCCCGGGCAGCCAGGGGATTAAGCCAGTAGGATTTGATGCGGTCCAGTTCGGCCGGGGACAGCTCGCCGGAGAGGACCAGTATTTCCCCGGTACGGGCCACGGAGTCCGGTTGCCCCGTCAAAAGCATGATGGCTTGCGCGGCGGCTGCTTCTTTGGGATGGAATTGGCCCAAGAGCGGTTCTTTGATGAGGATGTGATCAGTTGGCTCTAGGGGCAGGGTTTCGACATAAATCTTATCGGCCATGGTCTCAGGGAACAAGGCGGCCAGCACCTGATCCCGGTGTTCCTCCGGCAGAATCATATCGTAGCGGTGAATGAGCCGCACCCCTTTGAGACCTTTAATGCCTAAGTATTCTTGCAATTCTTGCTGCAAGAGTTGGGCCGGGGCATCAAAGCCCGGTTTTTTTTCCGCAAAGATCCTGACAACCTGACTCATAGGGAGCCTCCTTTGTGAGGGATGGGCGAGTGAGCATTTCTTATTTACAAGTCTATCTTAACATGCTAGAATCTATTAGCAAAATTAATAATTCTAATATTTAATATTAGGGGAAATAATTCATGGCCGTGAATTTTGAACTCTACAAAGTGTTTTATTATGTCGCTTTTTGTAGAAGTTTTTCCGAAGCCGGGAAGCGTTTATTCATTTCCCAGTCGGCGGTGAGCCAGGCCGTTAAGCAGCTGGAAGAACAGCTGGGTACCACCTTGTTTATCCGGAGCAGCAAGCAGGTGCGGCTCACCCCGGAAGGGGAGCTCCTTTTCCAGCACGTGCAGCAGGGATTTGCGGCTTTCCTGGCGGGGGAAAAGGCCATCACGGAGCTTCATTCCCTGGAGCGGGGGGAGATCCGGATCGGCGCCAGCGACACCATTTGCAAGCATTACCTGCTGCCTTATTTCAAGGAATTCCACGCCTTGTATCCCCAGGTCCGTTTAAAGCTCCACAACCGCCCTTCCCCGGTCTGCCTGGATTTGCTGCAGCAAGGGTTAGTGGACCTAAGTATTGTTAACCTGCCCCAAAGGCTTTCCCCCAAGGATTTCAAGGTAGTCAAAACCCGTCCTATCCAAGATGTTTTTGTGGCCGGGGCAGGGTTTGCCCAGCTTAAAGACCGGGAAGTATCCCTGGCGGAACTGGCGGGGTACCCGGTGCTCATGCTGGAAAAGGACTCCATCACCCGCCAGTTCTTTGACGCTTTCCTGGACAATCTGGGGGTTCACCTCCGGCCGGAGATAGAGTCCTCTAATCTGGACCTGCTGGTGGCCCTGGCGAAAATTGACCTGGGTATTGCCCTGGTAACCAGGGAATTCCTGCCGGAGGAGGCAAGGGGGGAGGAGCTGTTTATCATCAAGACCAAGGAAAAGATCCCGAAAAGGCACTTGGGAGTGGTGATCTCCGCCCGCACCCCTCTATCGCCGGCGGCCAAGATGTTTGTGGAACTCATGTTGTAGACAGGATTAGCAAAAAATGTTATAAAGGATACAGGTAATTTGCCTGATGGGAGGAATTTGCTGGTGCTAATTTACGACATACCTGGTAGAGGGATCATTGAAATCAAGCAGGTGGTCTTTGATTATAACGGCACCCTGGCGGTGGACGGTAAACTCATTGACGGCGCCGGGGAACTCCTGGCGGAATTGCGAAAACTGGTGGATGTTTACATCTTGACGGCGGATACCTACGGTACGGTAACCCGGGAATGCGCCTCCCTCGGTGTGGAAGTCCTGACCTTTCCCAGGGAAAAGGCCGGCGAGGCCAAAAAAGAAATCGTGGAAAGACTGGGAGCCGGGCAGACCCTCTGCGTGGGGAAC
Organism: Clostridia bacterium; assembly: GCA_012840125.1. Lineage (NCBI taxonomy): Bacteria > Bacillati > Bacillota > Clostridia > Clostridia bacterium. The sequence continues at coordinate 15,708 of DULZ01000101.1, forward strand.
GGTTTTAACGATATCGAGATGTGCCGGATAGCCGCCCTTTCCATCGCGGTGGTGGAAAAGGAAGGCTGCTGCGGCCGGCTTCTCTCTCAAGTGGACATTGTGGCCCCATCCATGGTGGATGCCCTGGCGATTATTTTAAAGCCCAATAGGGTCAAAGCTACTTTGCGAAATTAGGGCCCGGCAGGCGGGGGGAATGACAAGCCATGAGTAATGGTGGGTTTTCCAAAAAAGAAATGAGATTCTTGCTGGGTATCGGGGCGGCGATGGGGCTGCGGCAGCTGGGCTTGCTGATGGTCATGCCTTTTTTGGCTCTTTACGGCAAAGAATTAGCCTACAGCACCCCGGGTTTGATCGGCTTATCCCTGGGCATTTACGGCCTGTCCCAGGCGGTGCTGCAGGTTCCCTTCGGGCATTGGAGCGACCGCTGGGGGCGGAAAAAGGTAATCCTGGCCGGGCTCTTTATTTTTACCCTCGGTTTACTGCTGGCCTTCTTGGCGCGCAATATTTACCTGTTCATCCTGGCCCGTTTGCTGCAGGGCAGCGGCGCCATCATGTCCGTGGCTTATGCCTGGGTAGGGGACAGAATCGAAAGCAGCCGGCGGAACAAGGGCATGAGCATTATCGGGATCCTGGTGGGATTATCCGCCACTTTGGCCTTTGTAGGCGGGCCCGTCATCCACCGGTGGCTGGAGGTACCCCGGATGTTCCTCCTGTGCGCTGTGCTGGCTGTCATGGCTTTCCTGTACATCTGGCTGTTCTTGGCAGATGACGGCAAGCCTGCCGGGCAAGCTGGGCAGGAAGAATTCAGTTTCGCCGGTCTCATGAAAGATGCCAACCTGGTGAAACTGTTTGCGGCTGGTTTCTTCAACAATTACTTACTGGTCAGCCAGTTTTACATCGTGCCCTTGCTTTTGGAACACAGCCTGGGTTCGGAAGGCATGTGGCAGGTCTTTGTGCCGTCCACCCTGGTGGCCATCCTGGCCATGCGGGTGGCGGCTAAACATGCCGATGCCGGCCGGTTTGTGGAGACGACGGCTTTGTCATTTGGTGCCGTTGCTTTAGGTACTTTGGCTTATTACATTCCCGGAACCTTCTGGGTGGGCCTGGGCTTGCACTTGTTCATGGCCGGTTACATGTGTTTAACCACCCTGCTCCCCACCGCGGTTACCAAACTCAGCGGCGCCGGGTACAGGGGTAAGGTAACCGGGGTCTTCAATACCTGGCAGTTTATCGGTTCTTTCGTGGGGGGATCTTTGACGGGAATCCTGTGGGGTGTCCACCCGGCTTATGCCATCCTGTTGGTGGCCGCCGTGGCCGCCGCCGGCGTGCTGGTGGTTAGAAAGGTGCCCGCCGCGCCCTTGCAGGGGGAGGAACCTTTAGTATCTTGAGCAGCGTGTTTTCCCAAGTGACAAGAGAACAGGTAAGGGGACATTCCTTGGTTTTATATTCTAGAGGAGATGGGAGATACCCGAGGAATGTCCCCTTTTTTGTTAGAAACCGTAGATTTTGTGGCAGGTATCGCACTCCGGCGGCAGCGGCGTAGCCTTCAAGGTGGATAGGTATTTTTCCTCCGCATCTTGGAACACGATCAAGCTGGGCTCGGAGTCTCCCCACACCTCCATCAGCTCCTGGTAAGCAGCCGTGCGGGTGGCAAAAATGCTGCGGAAATTGCTATAGGCTTCACTGAGCCAGATTTCTTCCAGGGTTTGCTGCTGGATATTGCCAAAGGATTTGCGCGGGATTTCCGTCAAACTGCCGTTATGGTAACGGGGGTTGTGTTTTCGCGCCAGGTACGGGCAGCAGGTGACTTCGCCACCGGAGGTAACATAGATGTACTGGACCGGGTTTTGTTCGCAAAAGGCCAGCTGCTCCTTGGTTTTCAGGGGATAATGGTCGAAAATGAAGTTTTTTTCGTGGGCCCACCGGCGGGCTGCGCCCAGGTATTCTTCGTAGGCCGGATCGGGTTCTCCCTCGTAAACGAACAATTTGCTTCGGTCCGCCTGTTCATCAAATACATAATCAAGATTGGTGCAGTAGAATTCGTTGACACCTAAGGCATGGGCCCTTTGCACCGCTTGGGGCAGTTCGGCGACCGTATCTTTGGTCAGCATATAAGAGATTTTGATGGCCGGTTCCTTGCTCTTGCGATTTTTCTTTTCTTTGGCTATTTGTTCAATACCGGACCAGATTTGCTCTAAATCAGTGCCCGCTCTGACTTTGTTGTGAGTAGCCGGGGTGGCACCGGCCAGGGAAATGGAAACTAGATTCACCCCGTGTTGGAACAGGGCGTGGACATTCTCCGGGTTTAGGAGAGTGCCGTTAGTGGTCAATCCCACACTGGCCCCCTGTTGTTTGGCCAACTCTATCATCTGCCAGAGATGGGGGTGCAGGAAGGGTTCTCCCCAGCCCTGGAGATAAACCCACCGGGGCCAAGTGAAGTAAGGCACAAGCTTTTGAAAAAGATCCATGGGCATGAATGACGGTGCTTCGGGATCTTTTTGCTGGGTGGTGGGGCAGAACGTGCAGCCGGCATTACAAGCGGAACTGACTTCCACTTGTATCGCCTGCAGGAAGCGAACGGGCTCTTTCTTTTTGCGGAATAACCTGCTCAAAAAACTCACCGGGTTCACCTACCATTGTATTGTAATAATGTAAAGTTAATTTCAACCCGGCCCTTCTTTTTTCCTTCAAGGTTCGTGAAAAATTTCATAATCCTTGCCGGCTTTCCTGCCCAACTTAGTAAAATGGTTTCCAAATCCTTGCTTGGGGACTCCCATTGACAAAAAACATAATTGGTATTATAGTTAATTACACAAGTAATGAACCAAGGAGGTGCCCGGGTGAAACCATTGCTGGATGAATCAAAGCCTATTTACCTGCAGATAGCCGAAAGAATTGAGGATGAGATCTTAAACGGCACTTTGGCGGAAGGGGAGCAGGTCTATTCCACCAATGAGTTTGCCAGGATGCTCCAGATCAATCCGGCTACGGCCGCTAAAGGAATCAACTTGCTGGTGGAGGAAGGGAAACTGTTTAAGAAAAGGGGAATCGGCATGTTTGTAGCAAAGGGGGCCAGGGAAATAATCCTGGCACAGCGTAAGGAGCGATTTGTGCGGGAAACCATCACCGCCTTATTTCAGGAAGCGGCGAAACTGGGCATTTCCAAAGAAGAACTGTTGCAGCTCATCAGGGGCTATGAAGGGGGGCGGAATTGATGACCCAGGCGGTGGAGATCCGGGGGCTGAGCAAAACATTCGGCAGAACGCGGGCCCTGCAGGATGTAAACATGGCTTTAGAGAGCAATAAAATCTTCGGCTTGCTGGGCCGCAACGGAGCCGGGAAGAGCACCTTGATAAAACTCATCACCGGCCAGCTGTTTCCCACCGGGGGAGAGATCAAAGTATTCGGCGAGGCACCTTATGAAAATGCCAAGGTGCTCAGCCAAATCTGCGTGATCAGGGAAAACGGCACCTTTCTGAAAGACATGAAAGCCAAGGACGCCTTAAGCATTGCCGCGGCTTATTATCCCAACTGGGATCAATCCCTGGCGGACCGGATGGTGAAGCATTTCAAGCTGGATTTAAGAAAGTGCTACAAGTCACTGTCCTTAGGTATGAAATCCCAACTGGGGATAATTGTGGGTTTGGCCAGCCGGGCGCCCTTGACCATTTTTGATGAGCCCTATATCGGGTTGGACGCCCCGGGTAGGCAGCTCTTTTATGATTTGTTGTTGGAAGAGTACATGGCTTATCCCCGGACTTTTATCCTCGCTACCCACCTGATTGACGAGGTAGCCAACCTGTTTGAAGAAGTTATCATCCTGGCGGGGGGCTCGGTAAGACTACAGGATGAGACGGACCGGATTAAGGAGCAGTCTTTTTTCATCAGCGGCCCGGCGCCAGAAGTGGAAAGACGGGTGGCGGGCAAAAAGGTTATTTATCGCCATACTCTGGGCAAAACCCTGGTGGTAGGTATCTATGACCGGTTAAGCCCGGGGGAAATCCAGGATCTAAAGGCCGCCGGTTTGGAAGTTGATGCCATGCCGCTGCAGAAGCTGTTCATTTATCTCACGGAGGAAAGAGGTGACGGGGATGTCTAGACTGTGGCAAGGGGTAAAGATACAGTATCTCTATGCCAAACCGGGTTTTACGGTTTTTTGGGGCATCATCCTGGGCATCATGGTGGTGCAGTACCTGGGCTTCTTTTATTTCTTTCCTATGGGGAATGTAGAGGTCAAATCCGTCGCCGGGGGGCATATCGTGGCGGTCATCATCTACATGGGTATTGCCACCGGCATGCAGTGCTGGGAAACGCTGCCCTACGCCCTCAACTTGGGGAATACCCGGCGAGAGTTTTGGCTGGGGTGTGCCGTGTTTAACTGCTTGTATGCCCTGGTCATGGCTGCCATCCTGGTGGGACTTTCGCTCCTGGAATTGGCGGCTTATGCCGCACTAGGACTAGAGCACCAGTGGATGGGTGAGGCCGGTGCCCGGCAGGTTTTCACACACCTCATGGTGGACTTTGCCGTTATCGCCGCCGTCGTGGCGGGTGTATTCCTCGCGGTGATGCTTGGCTATCGTTTCGGCTGGAAGCCTTTCCTGATTATGGCGGCAGGCATCATCAGCAGCTTCAAGCTGTTTCCGGCCTGGGGTCAGGCCTTAGGCAAGTTGATTGGATACTCTATCCTGGTGACCTTTGGCAGAGGAACGCCCTGGCCCTTCATCGGTTGGATGTGTGTTCTTACCGCCATTTGTTATTTACTGGCATACCCCCTGGTCCGGGGCAGCCAGGTGAAAAGTTAGAGAAAAGGGGTGTCATCATGCGAGCAGTGCCGTTATTATCAATCAAAGGCATCAAATGCGGTCACGCCCAGGACTTGGAGCATGGTACCGGGATTACGGTGGTGCTGTGTGAGGAGGGAGCGGTGGCCGGGGTGGACGTCCGGGGCGGTGCCCCCGGCACCAGGGAAACGGATTTGCTGGATCCTTGCAACCTGGTGGACCGGGTGCACGGGGTGTTCCTGTCCGGGGGCAGCGCCTTCGGCTTGAATGCCGCCGCCGGGATTGTGAAGTATCTCGAGGAAAAGGGTGCAGGGTTTGATGTGGCGGTGGCCAGGGTGCCCATTGTGACCGGGGCTGTCTTGTTTGACTTGACGGCCGGCAGTCCTAGGGTGCGTCCCGGGGAGGAGATGGGCTATGCTGCCTGTGTCAATGCCAGGTGCTATGGGGAAGAGCTGGAGGAAGGCTGTGTCGGGGCCGGCACCGGAGCCACCGTCGGGAAATACCTGGGCCCCCAGCGGGCCATGAAGGGCGGTTTGGGTGCGGCGGCCTATCAAGTGGGGGGCCTGGTGGTGGGTGCCGTAACGGCAGTGAACTGCCTGGGCGATGTGCGCGATCCGGCCACGGGCCGATTGCTGGCTGGGCTTTTGACCCCGGACCGGAAGGGAATTATGAGCACGGAGGAGGTCATGCTGGCCGCGGCGGAACAGGCGAGTAAAACAAATCTATTCAGCGGCAATACCACCATCGGGATCGTGGTCACCAATGCCCTCTTAACGAAAGCGCAAGCCAAGAAAATTGCCTCCATGGCCCATGACGGCTTTGCCAGGACTATTATTCCTTCCCATACCCTGGTGGATGGCGATACCATTTTCGTCATGAGCACCGGGGAAGTGGAAGCGGACTTAAATGCCCTGGGGCATCTCGCCGCCAAGGCCGTGGAACAGTCGGTGCTGCGGGGCGTGACCAAGGCCACCGGCATGTACGGCTACCCGGCGGCGGCTGATCTCCGGAAGTAACAAAATACCCCCTGCGTAGGGGGATTTTTTTACGGCCGCGGGCAGGAAGTGGAGAATTCCAGGTTTTGTTCCGCTTCCTGTCCGGTTTTGCCCTGGGGCATAACTGCCTGCAGCTTATTCATTTTTTTCATTTCCAGCATGATTAAGGTACCGGTCAAGGCGACCGATAACACGTCGGCGATGGGGGGTGTGCGCCATACGCCCTCAATGCCCCAGAATCTAGGCAAGGTAAGCAGCAGGGGAATCAAGAACAGTACCTGCCTGGACAAGCTGAGGATGGTGGATTGCAAGGCTTTGCCCACGGCTTGGAAATAGCCGGCGCAGACTATTTGGAAACCGACGATGGGCAGCATTAAGAAAAAGGTTTTCAAAGCATGGACTGCCAAAACGGTTAGCTCCACATCGTCACCGGTGAACATCCGGACAATGGCCGTGGCCCCCAGCTGGATGGCAAAGAAACCGGCAATACAGAAAACGGTAGCGGCCCAAACGGCAATGCGGAGGGTTTCTTTGACCCGGCCGTACTGCCTGGCCCCGTAGTTGAAGCCGATAATGGGTTGGGCCCCCTGGTTTAAGCCGATCAAAGGCATGATCATAATGGTACCGATAGCCATAACGATACCCACAGCGGCCAGGGCTTGATCGCCGCCGTAGTACTGCAGGGTTTTATTCAAAATGACGTTTTGAATACTGTTGGCGATCTGCATCCCGAAAGGAGCAAAGCCAATGGCCATGATACTCATCAATACCCGGAAGTCAGGTATCAGGTTTTTGAAACGGATTTTCACCAGGCTCTTGCCGCCAAAGAAATAGCTCAAAACCCACATGGCCGAGATGAATTGAGCAATGACGGTGGCCATGGCGGAACCTTTAATGCCGAAACCCAGCCGCATGACGAAGAGATAATTCAAGATGATATTGATGAATGCGCCAAGGATTTGGGTGGACATGGCCCGGTTCGGGTTACCTTCCGCCCGGATGAAGTTGTTCATCCCCATGCTAATGGCCCCAAACACGGAACCCAGCATAATGATCCGCAGGAATTCCTTGGCGTAAGGGAGGACAGTGGGGCTGGCGCCGAAAGCCTTTAAAATGGGCTCCGGATACAATTCGAAGATGACGGCACAGGTGGCAGGGAGGATGATGAACATGGCCGCGGCATTACCTGCGATTTTTTCTGCCTCCTCTATGCGTTGCTCGCCCAAACGGATGGAGATTAAGGCGGTGGCGCCGATGCCGACGAGGACGGACACAGCCATTAAAATGATCATGATGGGAAAAGCCACCGTGGTGGCGGCAATGGCAATGGAGCCGACGCCTTGACCCAAAAAGATCCGGTCTACAATATTGTACAGGGAGTTAACGAGCATGCCTACGATGGCCGGTATAGAAAAACTGAGCAAGAGACTCCCTATGTTCTTATCTTTCAATTCCAGTGAACGGTCCATGGATACCACCTTTTCTACAGCTTTTTCATGAATTCTACTACTTGACGGAGGTGGCGGCGGAATTCCTCCAATTCCGCGTCCTCCACGTCTTCGAACAGTTCCAGGAGTGTTTGCGTGGACCGGGCGACAACTTGATCCATGTCCTTTTTGGCTTGGTTACTCAGGGACAGGCGGTACTTTCTCCGGTCTTCGGGATCCACACAGCGCTCCACCAGGCCCAGGTCTTCCAATTGGCTGATAATGGTGGTGAGGCCCGCTTTTTCAATATCCAACAGCCGACTCAATTCGGTAAAAGTCAAGCTGTCCAATTGATACAAAGTATGAATGACTTTGGCCTGGTTTTTCGTTATTTTACAGGTAAACTCATCATCCTGGCGCAGCTTGCGCCAGAATTTCTGGTGAAAAAGCCACATGAAACTAAAGAAGAGCAAGTGCAACTCCTTGGCTTGCTCCTGGTGCATGGCGAAACCCCTCACGATTAGTTTGAATTCGTACAATAATCACTGTAGCACAACTGCCGGTGAAAAGCAAGCAGATCCTGGCCCGATCTTTCCCGGGAAATGTCCCCCGACGGTATGACAACCGGCAGCAGGGGGCTTTGTTGCGAACAAGTTACTGTATTATTTGAAAGTGCTTGTCTGCCCGTGTATACTAAAAACAGGAAATACATGCCATGACAGGAACCGGCGATGGAGACGGGAGGCACTGGCTTGCAAAGGGAAAGAGGGTTTAGGATGAACGCATTCGTAGACAAGCTCAGCCGCTATGAAAAAGTGAGGATCAGTACGGATGAACTGCAAGAGATTTTCGGAGTTGCCGAATATGGGGCATTTTATCTCATAGTGTCCAACCTGGTAGAAGAAGGCAAACTTGAACCCATTAAAGCTTCTCGCCTCAACGGTCGGATGCCTCCCTTGTATAACCGGTATCGCATTGTCAGGGAGCAAAATGATCCGGCTGCTTTTGTTGCAGAGATACGCCTGTTAAATCCCGGCTTAAATATTGAAGGATATTTAGCCCGGCCTCAGGTTTACCGCAAACACCGGGAGGTAATCCTGGGATTAAGCCGCTACCTGTGGCATCACCCTGAGTTGTTAGCAAAGCCCATGTCCTGCAAGGAACGATCCTTTTCCATTTGGGGCAAGGAAAAATTCCTGGAACAAAACAGGGCCTTGGTGAAAGAAGTGCTGGAGTTTAACGGGCTGGCCCCCGGGTTCTTGCATACATACGATACCCCGGAACCCTTTTTCGAGTATGTTTTTGCCGCGGCGGGAAGCACGAAGGTCTGTATTATTGAGAACAAAGACACATGGTTCACTTTTCGCAAGCTGATGAGAGAAACTGGGAAGAATATCTTTTTTGGCGAGCCGGTGCATGTCCTGATTTATGGGGAAGGAAATAAAATCACGAAGCCAGATGCTTTAAGGGAATACGCCCGGGAGATGCTGGGACAACAAGAGGCGGCAGTAAGATTTCTGTATTTCGGCGACCTGGACAAGGAGGGAATCCGCCTTTATGCCCGAACCAGGAAAGCGAATCCCGGTATAGATTTACACCTGTTTGTTCCTTTTTACTCCTTAATGATGAAACTGGCATCCGATCGGGAATTGCCCTTATCCCATGACAGGCGGGATATCCCGGTGCCCTGGGAGGAATTCCTGCCTTCTTTTCCGTTAGCGGAACAACAACGGATGCAGGAAATTATAAACAGCGGCCGGTACATTCCCCAAGAAGTCATTAATTATCCGGTTTTGGCAAGCCTCTTGTCTTGACCTAGGAGAGAGTGGATGAAGGATGTTGGCTGGTAAAGAGTTTCTTGAAGGCTTTGAAAAAAGGATGCAGTTGGTGGCCGTGGTAGATGCAGTGCTGCATCGCCGCCGGAAAAATATGGAGTTAGAATCCCTGTTTGCGCCGGGCCACATGGAAAACTTGATTTTCTCCGTCCTGGTATTCATTATGGAAAAAACCTTGGCGGAGGACGAAGCATGTACCATTGAGAGTATCATTGGATTTTTGCGGGACATCCTGCCGGCATACGGTGTTGACCTGCCGTATGAAACAGTGCGGCAGCTGGCTGACTACATTGTGAAAGACGTGTTGCAGCATGGAGGGGAGGCCCGCTACTTTCCTGTGATGAAGTACGGCCAAGGCATGACGGAATTCCGGGTCAAACTCATTGATGACCGGCTGAAAGAAACGGAGTATGGTTACGAAGTGCAATACCTGTTGACGGATCAAGGATATGATTTTCTTTTCCGTACCAAAGAAGTGGAACAGGAGATCAGCTTTACCATTGAAGAGCTAAAACTGCGGGAATTGATCAGGAGGAAAAACTACCGGAAAGCCCAGCAGCAAAGCGCCAGCCTGGTGCAAATGATCCGCCAGAAAAAGCGAGAAATGGAGCAGTTCATGTATAAAGTGCGGGAAAATATCTATGCCGTAGATATAGCTGACCTGGAACGCTTGTTGAACAGCACCTATGAACTGTTAGAAGAAGAGTACAACTTGTTAGCCCAGATTAAAGAAATGGTGGCCTTGTCGGAACAGCGCCTCTTGGAAGAAGAAGGGCGCCGCTTGGTCCTTGACGAAGAGATGCAAAAAGCCAAACGGGAAATCTTGGCCATCCGGCACAATATTAATACGGCACTGAAGGAACAGAGAGACATGGTGGTGGAAAGATTTAGCCTTTCCAAGATTTACTTAGAAACCCTTCAGGACACTTTCGCCCAGGGATTAACCAAACGGTTTGATTTGGAGAAAGAGATTCTTCTTCCTTTGGAGGAATGTTCCCCGGGCCTTATTCCCCAATTATGGCAGCTGCTGAATCCGTTGTTTTTGCCTAACCCCAATAAGATTTTGGGTTTGATGTCCATTTACCAGAGACAGGTGCCCCTCCGGGAAGTCGACCAGGAAGCAGAGGGGATTTTGGTGGAGAGCCTTGAGGAAGACCTGGAGTTAGAGAGAATCCAAAGGTTAAATGAGGCTCACGTGACTTTGATGAAGCTTTTGTTTCAATTTGACGCCGGTGAAACAGATGCCTTTTATCTAAGTGAACTGGTGGACCAGCTGGAGGCAAGGCCCCAACTGCTGGGGGAACTCATGACGGAAAACCTATTGTTTACTGATATGCTGAAGCTTTATGAAATAGGTGCGATTGACGTAGCGGCTTGGCTGGATGCTCCCGATGAGGCGATCATGAATGCCACCGGGGAGTTGGATGTGGACTACTGCCTGCACCGGCTGTTTTTCGAAGAACCATCCCTGTACGGGGTGGCAGAATTGAAATTCACCAAAGCCGGCGACAGCCCGGTCTTCAAGGAAATTCGCTATCAAAGGCAGCAGCAATGGTACCGGCAGCAGGTGACCTTTACCGATTTGCTAATTGAGGTGAAACGACGATGAGCGCTACCGCCACGGCTTTTAAAATATTTAAGATCTTGCTGGCCCAAGGACAGCTGGACCGGAGTACGGACAGCGATTTGTTTTTGGATTTCCGGCAACCGCAGGTGCGGGGGATTCTGGCGGACTTGGAGGAGGAACTGGAATTTACTATTGTGGAAACCCCCGGCACCCTGTACCTGGTGCCGAACGCTGACAACGACCTGCTGGGTTTTGTGACTAAGGATCTGCGGGAATGGGTGGCTAAAGGGGCCCGGTTGGCCGATGCTTTCCTCCTTTGCTACATTATCATGTTCATGCTCTATCTCTTTTACGGGGGCAAGAATATCAATCCGAAACAGCGAGATTTCCTGCGGGTCTCTACCCTGATAGAAGAACTGGATAACCGCTTCGGTTTAGCGTTGCATGACCGGGCTGAGGCGGAATTACTGGATGAACAATACGGTATCAATTTTGTCAAGATCGCGGAACTGTGGGACAGTAAGAAGAGTTTCGAGGAGGGCAGCCGCAAGCATAAAATCTCCACCGTGCTCAATGCCTGCCGCCTGCTGGAGAGGGAAAAGTTGATTTACCTGGTGGACGACAAGGAAATTCGTACCACCAAGAAACTGGATGATTTAATGCTGCATTACTATTTGCAGGAGAGCAGGGTAGATGAGATCCGCCGCTTCTTTGCTCAGGGAGGTGATACGGGTGCCCAAGATCAACCGCATCCGGATAATTAATTTCGCTTACAATCACGACCGCCGCCATATTCTGGATGAGACTTTTAATTTTTACGGCGGGGAAAATGCCCTCTTGAGCCTGGCCAACGGCGGGGGAAAGAGTGTATTGGTGCAGCTTTTCTTGCAGCCGGTGGTGCCCGGAGCAAGACTGCAAGGACGTCCGGTGATCAGTTTCTTTAAAAGGAGAAAACAGCCTTCCTATGTCCTGGTGGAGTGGAAGCTCGACGGCGGCGGGGGATATCTCTTGACGGGCGTTGGCCTGGCTTCCCAGGAAGTCAAAGGAGCGGATGAGAATGACAGGAGCCGCTTGAGGTATTTTACTTTTACCGTCCAGTACGTCCAGGCGAATGCTTTTGACATTGCTCATATTGAGCTGGTTACTAGACAGGGCGGTCTGTTGACGGTGAAGCCCTTTCGCGAGGCGGCTCAAATGCTGGCGGATAAAGCCAAAAAAGACCCGGTGTATTTTGCTTACTTCACCCAAGATGACCAGCAGCAGTATGCCTCCCACCTGGGCTCTTTCGGTATTTCCCAGGAAGAATGGCGCAATATCATCGCCCGGATTAACGACAGCGAAAGCGGTCTGAAAGAGGTTTTTGAGCAGTGCCGTACTTCCGACCAGCTCCTGAATACCTGGTTGATAAAAACCGTGGAGAAAGTCTTGTACCGGGACCGGGAAGAAGTACGCCGCTTGGAAGAAATGCTGGCCCGTCTAGTCCAAGAGATGGTGGACAATGAGCAGTACATCATAGAAAAAGAGATGCTGGTGGAGTTTATTAACGCCTTCGAAAGATGGGGCGCGTCCCTGGCGGACCTGGTCAACGGCCTGGATGAGGAGCAAGCCTGCAAAAGTAAATTAGCGGCCTTTTACCACCTGGTGCTGGAAACTATCAAAAGGCTGGAGGAGGAGAAAACCGGTAAGGAAGAGGCTTTAGAAGGGGCAAAAACGGCCTTGCACCGGCTCCAGGTGGAGGAAAAGTCCTACGTTTATTACCAGTTCCTGGAGGAGTACGAGAGACTGTACGAGGAGTGGCAGGCTGCGGCCGGGCGGCAAAATGAAACAGCCCAAGAGCTGGAAGCCGCCAAGAGGGAGAGAAAGCGGTTGGAGGCGGCGCGCCTGGCGGAGGAGAAGCGGGAATTGTCCGCTGTCCTGGCGGCTTTGGAGGAAAGAATATCCCTGCTCAGGCAGGAGTTTGACACCGACGGGCGGATCAAAAGCTTGGAGTATTCCTTAAAACTAGGGTATGAGGCCCTTTTGGCCGGGATAGAAAAGGAGTTGACCAGTCTCTTAGCGGCGGAGAGGACTGCGAAGGCCAGGCAGCAAGAGATAGCAGAGCGATTACAATCTTTGGACCGCCGCCGGGTGCAGTTAAGCACCGAGGAAGGAAAGCTGGAAGAGCGGATCCGCGCTTTCGAGGATTATCAAAAAGAAGTGGAGGAGAAACTGGGATTTAGTATCAAGAGGGATTTATTCGGCCGTTTTCAGGAGCAGGATGCCCTGAAGATCAAAGAACGACTGGCAAGTCGGCACCGGGACCTGGTGGTGGAGGCAGAAAGACTCCTGCGGCACCGGGAAGAGGTTAAAACCCGGATGGAGGAGATCTACCGGGAGCAGGTTGACTTGCAGGTGGCAAAGGCAGAAACCACCAATCGACGGCAACAACGACAGCAGGAGCTCCATGAGTACCTGGAACTGGAAGCGGAATTGGCCCAAATCTGCCGCCGCCACGGGCTGGACTTTGCCCGGCGGTTTGAAAGGGGAGTTTTGGAAAGGGCTTTGCAGCAGCAGGTGGCAGCGGCGGAAAAGCGCAAGTACAGCGCCGCCGGGGAAAGGGACCGGGTGGAGGAAATCATCAAGGCCCTCCGGAAAGGCAGGCTGCATATTCCAGCCAGTTTGCTCGCGTACCTGGCAGAGGCGGATATCGAGTTTATCACCGGCGAAGAGTATTTAACGGCCCAACCCGATGAGATTAGAAGTAAGCTTTTGGCGGAAAACCCCTTGCTGCCTTATGCCCTGCTCATGACCCGGGAAAACTTGGACAAACTAATGGCTCTCAACCGGGATTTCACCCTGCGTCAGGCAATTCCGGTCCTTACTTATGACAACTTACGAGCAACCTTCTCCCGTGGGGATAAGTGGGCTCAACCGGCGGATGCGTTAACCTTGATGTGCTGGTATGAAGGGCGTATCTTTGATGCTGCCCAACTGGAAAGCTTTATCTCCCAATTGGAGCAGGAACGCAGGCAGTATGAAGACAATTATCACCACCTGGAAGAAGCATTGGCCGTGTTGCGCAAGGATCAAGCTTTTGTGTCCCGGTTCACCTATTCCGGCGATTATTGTTCCCGTTTAGAACAGGAACTGGAAACTTTACGGCAGCATTTAGACGATCTAACCGGGGCGGAGCAAGAACTGGCATTGGAACGGGAGGACCTGGTGACCGCTTTGCAGGAATTGGAGCAGACCCTGAACGGTAATCAACAAGAGCAGCGAGAGGCTAAAGAGGCCCTGGCTCTCTATACGGAATTCCTTGCCAAGAATGAACGCTATGAAACCGCCCGGCAGCAATTGGAACAAATCCGGGCCGAAAAACGGGAGGTAGAAGCCGCAAAAGCCGGGTTGGAAAAAGAAATGGCTAAGCTTCAGGGCGAACTGAAAGGGCTGGAATGGAACATTGCTGCCCAAAAAGAGAAAAAGGAAGCTTACACCTGGAAGCATAGCCTGGTGCAGAATGCTCCCGAGGCTCCGTTGGAAGAGGGCACGGTGAAAGAACTGGAAGCCAAGCTGGAGGCTTTAAAAGCACAGCACCGGGATACCCTGGGCATTTTGGAAGACAATAGAAAAAAGGCCGCCGCGGAATTGGCCCAAAAAGAAAAAGAGCTTAAGCGGCTGGGCCTTCCCGGGGAAGAGTATGAGGGGGTCACCTACCGGGAAGAAAGAGTGGATTGGCTGGAAAAAGAGATTCCCCGGCTGGAGGAACTGTTAAGGAACCTGGGAGAAGAAGAGTCTAAGGCGCGTGCGAGAGCAGCGGCCCAAGAAAGCTCCGTAAAACATGCCTTGGAGGAAGTTAGAAAGCTCAATGTGCCGGAGCCTCTTGCACCAAGTGAGATCAAAGGGGATTTCCAAAGCCGGAGGCGGCAGCTTAACCGGGAACTGGAACAGCTGGAACAAGACAGGCAGCGCCTCATGCAGCTCATCGGGAAACACGCCGGACTGGCAGACCGGGTCTTAGTGGTACCCGGTTTAACCGGAGTAGAGCCGTACCCGGATCTATCGCTGGAGGATGATCCGGAGCGGCAGTTTTCAGGGTTGTTTGAGAACTACCGGCGGAAAGAACAGGATAACAGAGCCAAGCTGCACCGGAGCCAACATGAATATTTCCAGCTGCGTTCCCGGTACATGGATAAGAAGCAATACTTCACCGATATTTTCGCCGGGTTGGATCCCCTGTGGGAGCAAGCAGGCACGGAATTTGCGACTTACTACTACCTGTATGAGAGAGTCCAGCAGCAGTTGGAAATGCTCCGCAACTTGCTCAGGTTCTATGAAAACCGCATGGCCAATTTAGAGCGCAGCAAGCAAGACATGGTGCAGCAAAGCTATTTTCACGGGCTGCAGATTTACGAAGAGCTCCAGAAGATCTCCGAGTGCTCCCGGGTGAGGCTCCAAGGTCGCGCCAGGCCGGTAGACATGCTGAGAATCAATACTCAGTTGGAAGAAGGAGCGAAAGAAGACGCCCGGCAGAGGGTCAAAGAGTACGTGGAGGAATGCATCCGTATTGTCAGGGAAGATTTGCGCCAGGGCAAAAGGGAAGAGGAAGTCCAGAAAACCATTGCCCGGCTCATGTCCAGCCGGGAACTGCTCAACCAGCTCTTAGGCACCTCCCGGATTCCGGTTCTGGTCTATAAGATTGAACTGAATATGCAGCTCAGCCGGCATAAAGTCTGGGATGAAGCCATCAAAGAGAATTCCGGCGGGGAGAAGTTCGTGGTTTTCTTCTCTGTATTAGCCGCTCTCATGGCGTACACGCGGAGCAGTACCATGGGTGCGATGGGACTGGATGGTGAGCATATAGCCAGGGTGTTAATAATGGACAATCCTTTCGGGCCTATTTCGTCCGAGCATTTGCTGCGTCCCCTGTTCGATATTGCGGAAAAACACAACATCCAGCTCATCTGCCTGTCCGACTTGAAACAAAGTTCAATTATGAATTGTTTTGACCTCATTTTCATGCTGAAAGTGCGGACCGGCATCACGGGTGAGAAAGAGTACCTGGTGAAAGAAGCAATCTATACCAGAGATCAGGGCCCGGTCTCCGGCGATGAACAGCTGGAAAAAGCAGTGTTCAAGGCTTCTGAGGTGATGCAGGTTAGCATGTTTGATGGTGACGAGTGAAAAAATGCCGCCGGCAGATGGCGGCATTTTCTTTGGGCTTCTTGGTGCCTGGAGTACAATTAGGGGTTTAGTCCTTTAACGGTATGGCAGCCAGTGGGGAATGACAGGAAAATATTGGGAAAGCCAATTAAAGCCTCATGGTGCGGCTGATATACTAAGAGTTAACAGGCAGAAAACACCGGCTGCTTGATACTTTCTTTGCCAGTTGGAGGAGGTCTGATGACGGAAGAACAGAGTTTGTCATTAGACCGTACTAAGGACGTTACGGCAGCGATTTTTGCTGAGTATCCTTTATCTCGTGTGGCAGTTTTGGCTCTTGTGCTCGCGGAGAAGTGAGGGCCGATAGTGATATAGATTTTCTCTTGGAGTTTAGTCAGCCGGAAAGCGGCCTTGTTTTCGTAGAACTTAAACGCCGGTTAGAACACAAACTGAAGCGTAAAGTAGACCTCATCACCTACAATTCTCTCCAATATTCAAAGTACAAGGATGACATTCTTAAGGAAGCGAAGGTTATTGATGAAAAAACGACTGCCGGCACCGGTTTACCCGTGTAAACTGCCCCACAGTGTTTCCAGCACTTCCCCGGCTTTGCCCTCGATCGTCAAGTCAAAATCGTATCCCTGGACCGTTATGTCGTCGTTCAAGTAAACAGTTTTGCCCCGGGCCAACCTGGGCAGCTGGTTCACCGGGGCCACCGCCAGGCTGGTGCCGATAACCAGCAGCAGGTCCGACTGCCTTATTTCCGCTACCGCCTGCTCCCAGGCATCCATGGGCAGGCTTTCCCCAAAGAGGACCACGTTGGGCCGCAGCCCCTGCTTACCGCAGTGGCGGCAGGGCTTTTTGGCCAGGAAATCTTCCGCGCCGGCCGGCCGGTTACAGTAATGGCAGCGGAAAGTCCGGATGTTGCCGTGCAATTCAAATACCCTTTGGCTGCCGGCTACCAGGTGCAGCCTGGACACGTTTTGGGTGGCAACGGCCTTGACCAGTCCTTTGGCTTCCATTTCCGCCAGGATATAATGGCCCCGGTGGGGTTGGCATGTTTCCAGCAGTTTGTACCGGTGGGCATAGAATGCCTGGAAGAGGGGATAGTTCGTGTCGAAGGTATCAATGCTGGCTAAGACCCTTGGGTCCTGGTTGCGCCACAGGCCGTTCTTGCCGCGAAAATCGGGAATGCTGCTCTCCGTATCCATGCCGGCACCGGTCAGCACCACCGTATGCCGGGAAGCGGTGACCAGCTCACTCAGCTCGCGTACCAAGTGCTCCATGGGAGTTCACTCCTTTGGATTCGGTGGGTGTTCTTGGAACGGTTTCATGGCAAAAAGTCTTATCTTAATTATAATCCATTTTGCGGCGGGCGGCGCGGCATTTATTTACGGGAATGGAACCGGGCCGGGGCCTCCCGTAGCCCGTTCTGGGTTTTATACCAGTGTACCCTAACGATTGGCCGGTAGGCCGGAGTGGTTTTTTGTGGCGGCGGCAGGAATCCGGTCCCCGGTGGCTAAGTGTTTAGAAAATGCCCAAGGGGCTTGTGAAGGAGAGTTGAGATGAGATGAGCCAATGCAGCATTAGTTTTGCCTACGGTGAACAAAAGGATGGTTTTCAGGTCACGGTGGATGAGGCGGTTTTGTCCGGGTTGATCCAAGCCAAGGCGGTACCGTCCCTGGCGGATTTCCCCGCCCAAGTGCGGCAGGCCCTGGACCATCCTATCGGTTCCCTGCCCTTAAAAGATTTAGTACAGCCGGGAGAAAAAATCCTGATCATTACCAGCGACATCACTCGACCGGTGAAGAGCGAGGAATTCATGCCGGTGCTGGTGGAGTACCTGAATGAGGCGGGCATCAGGGATGAGGACATGCACATCCTGGTGGCTACCGGCACCCACCGGGAAGCTACCGAGGAAGATATACTAAGACTGCTGGGGCCGGACCTGGCGCGCCGGATTCCCGTGACCAGCAACCGGGCCGCAGCCCCCGGGGATTTTGTGTACCTGGGTACCTCTGCCCGGGGTACGCCGGTGAAAATTAACCGGTTGGCGGTGGAAGCGGACCGGGTTATTCTGACCGGCGGCATAAGCTTTCATTTCTTGGCCGGTTACAGCGGCGGTCGCAAGAGCATCGTGCCGGGTATTGCCGCCCAGGAGACGATCCAGGCCAATCACAGTCTGGTCCTAGACGCGGGGGAGCAGGTGGGGCAGGGCCTGGTGGAGGGTAATCCCCTGGCGGAAGATATGGAAGAAGCGACGGCGATGCTGAACCCCAGCTTCCTGTTGAATGTGGTTTTAAACCACCGGGGCGAGCCCGCCGGGGTTTTTGCCGGCCACTGGATCCAAGCCCACCGGGCGGGTTGTGCCTTTGCTCACCGTTGTTTCGGCGTGACCCTGCCCGAAAAGCGTCCCCTGGTGATTGCCGGAGCCGGTGGATTTCCTAAAGACATCAACCTTTACCAGGCGGCTAAAGGACTTTTGAACGCCATGGCGGCGGTGGAAGAAGGGGGCACGGTGGTCTTTGTAGCCGAGTGCCGGGAGGGCATCGGCTCGGATGAATATTTCGCCCTGGCCAAGATGGACCGGTCCCGGGAAGAGAAAGAGGAGATCCTGCGGCGGGAATTCAGTATCGCCCGGTATATCGGCTATTTGAACAGCCGCTGGGCCCGCCAAGCTACCATTAGGCTGGTGTCCGCCCTGCCGGCAGATCAGGTGCGGGCCATGGGTATGGAACCCTGCCGCAGCTTGGCAGAAGCCCTGACCGGGATGGACCCGGTTGCCTTCCGGCATTGCTGGTTCATGCCCCAGGCGGCGGGTATTGCCGTGGTATAAGAAATTTTCTCTTTACAAGGGGAACGGGTGATTGTAATATATTAATTAATAAGCCGTAAAGGGGGGTCTCTATCGAGGAGCCGAGATGAGCTGAGGGGATGAAAACTTGCTAGAAAATTATGGATGAGGTGAGCTGAGATGAGTTTAAGAGACACGACCCAAATTGCTTTGTTGCTGGCGGTTGGTACGGTATTGCGGATTATTATGCCCGGCTATGGGGCCGGGATGAAGCCCGATGTGGCTTTGGCTATGTTGTTCATCATCATTGTCATGAAACCGCAGTTTAGAACGGTGCTGGTGGCCGGTATCATTGCCGGTTTACTGGCGGCTTTGACCACCAGTTTCCCGGGGGGCCAGATCCCGAACATTATTGATAAGCCCTTGACCGCCATGTTTGCCCTTGGTATTGTGACTTTACTCAAGGGCCGCATTCCCGATGTGGGGATTGCCACGTTGTTGGGCGTGATTGCCACTATTTTCAGCGGTACGGTATTCATGCTGACGGCGTTGGTGTTAGTAGGGCTTCCGGCGGCCTTCCATGTTCTCTTTACCACCGTGGTGCTGCCGGCGGCGGTGATGAACACCATCTCCGTGCTGGTGCTGTACCCGGTAATCAAGTTCAGCAAGAACGTGGTGGAAAGCACCCAGCGAGCATAAAGATTTAGCGGAACAGCAAGTCATGGAGTTCTTCCCCTGACAGGAGAAGGCTTCATGGCTTTTGTGTTTTCGGCTGATCCGGAGGGACGGCGGCCGGGAGGGTCTGCTTGGCAGGATTTTTTTTAGCCATGGCTAACTATACAGTAAGGTAAGGAGGACAGGCGGGGAATTATCAGAATTGTCATTTAAATATAACCCGGCGAGGGGGTATGTTTTTTGCGCAAAGCCATTTTGGACTGGGATGCCACCACCCTGGCGGAGAAGATCCGGAACGGGGAAGTGAGCGTTACCGAGGCGACGGAAACCTACATCCGGCAGCTCAAGACCGTGAATCCCCGGCTCAATGTGCTGGTGGAAAACCGTTTTGCCGAGGCCCTGGCGGAGGCGAAACAATGTGATGACCTGCTGAAGGAAGGCAGGGCTCAGGGAAGGCTCTTCGGTGTACCCATCAGCATGAAGGAATGCTTTGACGTGGCCGGCATGCATACCACCGGCGGGCTCACGCACCGGAAAAACTTCGTGGCCACGGAGGATGCGGTGGCCGTGGCGCGGCTCAAGAGGGAAGGGGCCATCATCCTGGGGAAAACCAACACCCCTGCCTTGTGCTTCTGCCAGGAGACGGTAAACAAGCTCTACGGCCGGACCAATAATCCCTGGGACGTGAGCCGGACCTGCGGCGGCTCCTCCGGCGGGGAAGGGGCTCTCATGGCCGTGGGAGGGGCGGCGGTGGGATTCGGGGGGGATATCGGCGGATCCATTCGCTTCCCGTCCCATTGCAACGGGGTCGTGGGCTTTAAGTCCGGTAACGGGCAGGTGCCGGGAGAGGGCCATTTCCCGCCCATTACACAGCCCCTACAGGTACGGATGCTGGGTTTGGGGGCTATCGCCAAGTCCGTGGACGATGCGGAACTGATTAACGAAATCGTGGCCGACCGGCCCCCGCCGGATTTGGACCTGGACGGCTTTACCGTCACCGTCTATGCCGGGGACCCCAGGATTCCCCTGGGAGAAGAAACGGCGGCATGTTTGCAGCAGATCACCGGTTACTTCAAGCAAGATTACCCGGTGGACCATACCCCGCCGCCTTTCCTGCACCAGGTGAGCCTGATGTGGCAGCTGATCATGTCTTACGATGAAAACGGGGAGTTTGTCAAAGCTTCTTTTGGTGACCGGCCTTTTCACCCGGTGTGGGAGTACCTGCGGGAAGTGGTGACCGGTACTTCTCCTTATCACCGCTATCTAACCTGGGCCCTCATCGGCGCGGCTTTGTTCCGGCCGCGGCTCAGGCAGATGGCCAAGCTGAGATTGGACCTGGCCAAAGCCGACGAAGCGGCCCGGGAATACTTTGCCCAAAGGGTTCTGGTACTGCCGGTGTACCACCGGACGGCGCCGCCCCACGGGGGGCTGTTCCGGGAGATCTTTTCCATCAAGCGCACCTTCCTCAAGTATATGCCTTTTATTGCCCTGGCCAACGTGCTGGGGCTGCCGGCGTTGACGGTGCCGGTAGGAACCGACGGGCAGGGACTGCCCATCGGGGTCCAGCTCATCAGCGCCGTGGGCAACGAAAAAGCCCTGTTCCATTTTGGGAGACTGCTGGAACGGGAATTCCGGGGTTACGTGCGCTGCACCAAGTACGACAGCTGAGGAACAACCCACCGTCGCTGCCGCGAGAAGCGCTCTTTCAGGGTAGGAACGAGATCCGCTCCTTTACCGTTTCTACCCTTAAGGAAGCACCGCCGGGCGGCGGGTGGGTTTCCTGTTTTATCAATGCCGGCCCTGCAGCAGTTTTTTCTCCAGGAAAGCCACCGCCTGGTACATGAAGGTGGCCAGCAGGGAGATGATGAGGAGGCTGGTCATCACCAGAGTCAGGTTGAACACCTGGAAGCCGTAAATGATCAGGTAGCCCAGCCCGGCTTTCGCCACCAGGAATTCTCCCACGATGACCCCCACCCAGGACAGCCCCACATTCACTTTCAGGGTGGAAATGATGCTGGGGATGGAAGCGGGCAGGACTACTTTGTAAAAACTCTGCCAGCGGGTGGCCCCCAGGGTTTGGGTGAGCTTGAGGTAATTGGCATCCACTTCCTGGAAGCTGCTGTAGACCACGATGGTGGTGATGATGCCGGAAATGGCCACGGCGATGGCCACGATGGGGAGAAAGCCGGTGCCCAGGGTGACGATGAAAAAGGGGCCCAGGGCCACTTTGGGCATGCTGTTTAAGACCACCAGGTAAGGGTCCAGCACCCGGGCCAGGAAAGGAGAGGCCCAAATGACGATGGCCAGCAAAGTGCCCAGCAGGGTGCCGAGGCAAAAGCCTACCACCGTTTCCAGGACGGTGACCCAGGTATGGCGGTATAAAGAACCGTCAGCAGCCTTTTCCAGGATGAGCTCCCAGATGCGGCTGGGCTGGCTGAAAATAAAGGTATCGATCATACCGCGGTTGGCGCCTACTTCCCAAAAAACCAGCAGCAGGATGAGGAGGGAGATCTGGGTCGCCAGCACCTTCAGCTGCTCTAACCGCAGTGCTTTTAAGTACTGCCCGTGTTCTTCGTTTTGTGCTCCTTTCACCAGCCAGTCATTAATCCTCATAGGCATCCATCTCCTCCCAGAGCTTTTGGAAATATGTTTGGAATTCCGGCACGTTCCGGCAGGCCAGCGGCGTTTTGCCGCTGATGGCCGGCGGGATCTCGATGACGGCTTGAATGCGGCCCGGATTACGGCTTAAGACATAGATCCGGTCCGACATGGCCACCGCTTCCGAGAGATCATGAGTGACCAGCACGGCGGTTTTGGCGTGTTTCTTTAAAGTATCATGGACCAGATCCTCCAGCCTGAGTTTGGTCTGGTAATCCAGAGCGGAAAAGGGTTCATCCAAAAGCAGGATCTCCGGTTCCAGGGCCAGGGTTCGTACTAAAGCCACCCTTTGCCGCATGCCCCCGGAGAGCTGGTGGGGGTAATGACGGCGGTAGTCGATAAGTCCCATTTCCTCTAAAAGGTGCAGGGCGTGTTCCTTTGTTTCTTTGTTAAGCCTGCGCGTAATCTCCAGCCCCAGCAGGATGTTTTGCTCGATGGTCCGCCAGGGGAAGAGGTAATCTTGCTGGAGCATGTAGCCTACCTTGGGGGTGGGTCCTTCTACTTTTTGCCCGAAAATGCGGATTTCCCCCGCCGAGGGCGGAAAGAGCCCGGCCATGAGAGAAAGCAAAGTGGTTTTGCCGCAGCCGCTGGGCCCTACCAGGGTGACAAATTCCCCGGCCAGGACGGTGAGGCTCACCTCCGCCACGGCGTAGTTGACGCCGGTCTTGGTGATGTATCGCTTGGACACGTCCTTGAGCTCAATGGCAGTAGCAGTGGTCATAGCGGTCCCTCCTTCTTGCCTATTCTATGCCGGGGAGGAAGGTGCCGACACCCGTCACAAAATTAAAAACCCGGCCGGAGCCGGGTGTAACGACAGTTTAATAGCCGTACAGCTCGTATGCCTTTTCCGCGAACTCGGTGGTGACAATGGCGTCATAGGGGACTCTTTCTTTCAGCTCACCGGCGTTGGCCATGATGTTTTGCAGGTTCTCCAGGCCTTCCGGGATGATCACGCCGCTGGCCGGCCAGGTATCCTGATCTTTGTAGCGCCTGACCACCGTGATGAGGATGTCCATATCCGTATCTTCAAAGTACGGGGCGATGACGTGGGCGATCTCCTCCGGAGTATGACGGTGGACGTAGTTCAATCCCCTTTGCAGGGCGTTGGCAAATTTCTGGATGGCTTCTCCGTTCTTTTCTAAATAGCTGGTCTTCGCCATGAAGCAGGTGTAAGGCAAGATACCGCTTTCCACTCCCAGGGAAGCCACCACGTATGCTTTTCCTTCCCTTTCTAAAAGGGCCGCCACCGGTTCAAACAGGTGGGCAAAATCACCGACGCCGGATGCAAAGGCGCTGCCTAAGTTAGCAAAATCCACGTTTTGGATGATCTCCACATCCACATGGGGGATAATCCCGTTCTTGGCCTCCACGTATTCGGCCACCATTTCCGGCATGCCACCTTTCCGCTGGCCCAGCATGGTTTTGCCCCGGATCATTTCCCAGGAGAAGTTTTCGATGGGTTCCCGGGCTACCAGAAACTGGCCGTCTCTTTGGGTCAGCTGGAAGAAGTTCAGGATGACGTCGCTGCTGCCTTGCTGGTATACGTAGATGGAAGTCTCCGCCCCCACAAAGCCCACGTCGGCCTCATCGGTGAGAAGATAGGTCATCACCTTGTCACCGCCGAAGGCGGTGGATAATTCTATGTTAATTCCTTCCTCGGCAAAATAGCCGTTGGCCAGGGCCACATATAAGGGAGCATAGAAAATGGAGCGGGTTACTTCGGAGAGCCGGATAATGGGTACGGTCTCAGTTTCCGGAGCGGTTTTGGGAGAGCAGGCTGCCAGCCCTAGGACGGCAACGACGAGTATACTTACCAGCAGTATTTTCCACCAGCGCATCAATACTTTCCCTCCTGTGGATTTTTTACCATCCTATGCGCCGCCGGAATTGATGGTGTGCCCCGGGGTATGGTAATAGCTGCCATGGTATAATAAGAACAACATTAACTGAGAAAGGGAGAAATACCATGCGCTTGTTTATTGCCGTAGACTTCCCGGCAGGGGTAAAAGATTACCTGGCCCGGCAAGAAGCGGTCTTGAGGAAGTTTTGCCACCGGTACAATTTCACCCGGCGGGACAATTTTCACTTGACCGTGAAGTTCCTGGGAGAGGTGGGGGTAGACAGTCTGCCCGCCGTGACTAATGCCATGGACCGGGCCGTGATGGGCATGAAACCTTTTGAGCTGGTCCTCAGCCATTGGGGCTGTTTCCACCGCGGCAGCCGCAAACTCCTTTGGATTGGGGTGAAGGGGAACGTCCCCGCTTTTACCGGGCTCTTTCACCGGGTGGAAGAGCAGTTGGCGCCCCTGGGCTTTCCCCGGGAAAACCGGAAGCTCACCGCCCACATCACCATGGCCAGGGAAGCGGTGTTGAAAGAGGACTGGGAAAAGGTGGCCCCGGTTTTGGCGGTGGAGCCCAAAGTGATCCCGGTGACGAGCATTACTTTGATGGAAAGCACCCGCGTTAGCGGGGTCCTGACCTATATACCCCTTTATGAAAAGAAGTTCTGAAATAGTCATTACCGGTAAAACCGGCGACCAGGGCCGGTGAAACCATGGGGACTGTTAACCTAATACAAAAATTAGGTTGACAGTACCGGGGATATCCGTTATCCTGTACAGCAAGGATAACTTTGATAAGGAGGAAGAAGCTTGCGCATTAAAGACGTGCTCTTCTGTGCTTTGATGGTGGCGGTGCTGGGAGTGCTGGCCCAACTGGCCCTGCCCCTGGGGCCTGTGCCTTTTACCCTCTCCATCCTCGGCGTTTATTTCACCGGCGGGCTGCTGGGTCACCGGTTAGGCGTCATCGCCATGCTGGCTTACCTGTTTCTGGGCGCCTTTGGGGCACCTGTCTTTTCCGGCGGCCGGGGAGGCTTGCCCGTGCTGGCCGGGCCCACCGGCGGGTTTTTGTGGGGTTATGTGATTGCCACTTATCTCATCGGTCTCGCTTTTTCCCGCCGGCCGGATCTGGCGGAAAACTTCCTCAAGCTGGCGTTAACCTTTACTGCCGGGTTGGCGGTCATCTACCTGGCGGGGGTGTGCCAGCTCAAATGGTTGCTGGGGCTGCAATGGCCCCAGGCCCTTGCCATGGGGGTGGCACCTTTTGTGCTGCCGGATCTTTTGAAGGTATTCGCGGCGGCTCTTATTATCCGCCCGGTGCGAAGAGCCCTGGCGCAGGCAGGTTTATTGCCTTAGGATAAAAAGTTTTGGCCCCGGCAGGGTATTATAATAATAAGGCGAAATCAATAATTGGTTATAATTTCCCCTCGCGGGAGATGGAGGAGGTATGATTATGTGGAAATGCGGCGTTTGCGGGTATATTCACGACGGGGAGAGTGCTCCGGAAAAGTGTCCTAAGTGCGGTGCCCCGCAGGAGAAGTTTGAAGCCTTATCCGAAGAAGCTGCTAACCTGGTAGAACGGTCCCGCTTCAGCAACCAATTGCTGGCTGCTCTTATGGGCATTGGTGATGAACTGGAAGCGTTGGCGGACGAAGGAATTGAGGACAACCTGGATCCGGGCTGTTTAGCCCTGTACAAGTATGCCAAGAAAGCGGCCGTAGAGCTGCGGCAAATGGCGAAAGCGGAAATCCAAACCCACATTTCCAAGGGTAAGTGGGGATAATAGACCAGCCCGGAGGGGGAAGCAGAAAAATATGAAGAAATGGCGTTGCACCGTTTGTGGTTACATCCATGAAGGCCCGACACCACCGGATACCTGCCCCATTTGCGGGGTAGGGCCTGAGGATTTTGAAGAAGTGGTGGAGGAGCCCAAAGCAGCCCAGACTGCCGTACCGTCCGCTCCCGCGGGAGCAACAGGAAATGTCGGTCCTGTGCCCGGGGGCAATCAGAGGGACGCCATCTTTAAAATCGAATACGGGCTGTTTGTGGCGACTTCCCGGAAAGACGGCCGCTTTAACGGGCAGGTTTGCAATACGGTTTTTCAAATCACCAGCGAACCCCAGCGGGTGGCGGTGGCATTGAACAAAAACAACCTGACCAATGAGTTTGTGAAAGCCAGCGGTCTTGTTACCATCAGCGTGTTAGGGAAGGATAATTTCCCTGATATTAAGCGCTTCGGTTACCAGACCGGCCATAAGGTGGACAAGTTTGAAGGGTTTACCTACGGCGTTAGTGCCACCAATGGGTTGCCGGTGCTGTTGAATGCCGTGGCCTACTTGGATTTGAAGATTGATCCCGCCCTGGTGATGGATGTCGGCACCCACACCCTGTTCATCGGGGATGTGGTGGACGGCGGCCTCATTAAAGGCGGCGATCCCATAACTTATAGTTATTATCGCGCCAACCGGCGCTAGCGGGCGGCAAGGGGTTTTTCCCGGCCCTTGACAGGAGGGCCGGGAAATTGTATAATTACAATTACGAAAACAAAATGCGGCTGTAACTCAATGGTAGAGTGTCAGCTTCCCAAGCTGAAAGCTGCGGGTTCGAGTCCCGTCAGCCGCTCCATGGATGATTTCAAAGAGCCTTGATACCCAAGGCTTTTTCTTTTTGTTAGTTGCGGTGAGTTTGACAGGCTTCCGGCATCAGGTGAGGGCAAGGTACGACTGGTGGAAAGCTCTTTCGGTGATCCATACCAAGGATCGGGGACTATTGATTTCTGTTGGTGCTTTGATTGTCTTAATGGTGAAGCGCGCTCTGGGCAACAGCGGTGCAGGAAAATGAGAGGATTGATAGAATATACCTGGTACCTCTGCAATATGTTGCCAAATAATAGATTTCATTCTACCCCATTCTTAATTTGGGAGGTGTGAATGGGTGAGGTTGAAAAATTGTGAACTCAATGTCATCAACGTAACATTTGTTTTTCAGGATCTTAACCGCGATTACATATCTAGGGATCATATTAGGGGTATTGTAGACGACAAACCCATCATTACGGATTTGCCGGATGTGCTCGTAGTGATCTATCCGCAGCAAGAAATTCAGGCAATTTTCGAAGGGCGAAGAGTAATGGTAAATCTCGCGGTTAGGCCAGAGGTAAGTTATGACGTTGATATGCTGGCCAGTATTGCTATTGGTGTACTGAATTCAGTAAAAGGGAGCAATTTGGTGGCTTATGGATTCAATTTTCATGGTGCTGGGCAATTGGAAGGTATACAGGATGTAGGAAGCTATTTCAAGAATAAATTCTTTAGAGAACAGGCTGAATTAGAAAGCGCTTTTGGTTCTATTTTTTCTGTGGCGCCGAGATTTGGCTTAAGAGGCAGTGCTTACGATATTAATGTTTCGTTAGAGCCTCATGACAACAATCCCTCTGGTTTTGGCTTTCATTTCAATTTCCATAAAAACAGGCCCGCAATTCCGAACGTGGAGCAGCTTGGGGACGAAATGCGCAGCACGAAAGGGCTAATCAAAGAATTACTGGAAAAATATAAAGGAGCTAGTGAGCAATGAGTTATTCATGTACATATGATGATTTGAAAGGAAAAGAGTACTTGTTCCACATTGGGTTCGCAACAAGGTCATGAAAGCACGTTCCTGTCGATATGGATGGAGCCACGGGAACCGCAGCCAACATGAGAACATACCAGATGGACATAGTTAATGTTATTGAATTGGAGCGAAGTATTTCCGGCCTGAGACCGTTTCTTCAAGCAGTTTACCCTGATCTTTTTCGTGTACCCAGGGAGGTTAATCTTGTGCCTACCCTCCAGGAACCGGCAGTTAAAGAGCTTTGCGAAAGGTTAATAATTGAGGAGACGTCAAGTATCATTGTGTTTCGCTCGGGAGACCATTATGGGGTTTGGGTTGTAACGGAAGGTGAGCTGGATGTCGAGCTGCAGCTTAAATACTCGGATATATTTTTCTCGGTGGTAGACGAGTTTCCCGAGTTTGTTTGTGATTTTATGGTGTTTACCAGAGATGAGTTCAATAATTTCCCTGCTCCTAAAGATATAAAAATTGTCTATAAAAGGGGAAGGGAGTACCGATAATGCCGGGTTATAAAGAGCATTATTACCAGTATATGAAGAATAAGGAGCTGGTCTCGGAGAAAATTTTCAGTTTAGATGACACTAAGTATTTAGATTGGGTTATAACTATACTGTTTTATGCCGCATTGCATCTTGTAGAGATGAAATTGGCGAAAAACAATGTGCACTCTGAGGACCATGTAAAGAGGAACAATGCAGTCGCTACAGTTTCTCGTTTCAAGAGCATCAGAAGTGCGTATGATGTCCTCTACCGGGAAAGCAGAAAAGCGAGATATGGCTGCTGTCCATTTAATCGCGACAAAGTAGAGCAGTACCGGGCCTTATTTGATCATATTGAAAAAGAACTGCTTAAAGCCTCTTAATATGTCCATGTTCACTAGGCTATTCGCACGTGATGTGGTTTTCCACATTGCAGCTAAAACGTCAGGCATACAATTGTCAAAATAATTTTATAATTCTTTAGTTCAAAGAATTTTATGAGCCTTGGTTTACGCCAAGTTTTTTTTTGGTGCGAAACCCACCCAGGCATATTTCCCGCCGCTGGGGAATAAATTTTGATGATCGGCGGAAGAAGTCCGGGGCAAGGATAACACTGGAGAGGAGCGGTGGTCTGATGCGGCGGGACAATGAGGTAAGCTCCATGAGGCCGTTAAAGGAGCGGCTGCAGTCCAGGAAATTCATCACCGCCATTGTGGCGGCCCTTATTGCCGGTTTGAAAGTATATTATCCCGATATTCCGGTGGAGGCTATTTGGACCATTGTGGGCTGCCTGATGGGCTGGGTGGCCATTGAAGGGGCCATCGACGCCGCTTCGCAGCTGGCTAAGTGGATTGCGGAGAAAACTAAAAAAGAAACGGATTCCAGGTCCAAGACGGCGGTTGAGTAGAGCAGGAAAACAGCTCTGCCTCTTAGAATTTATAGGGGTGCCTTTCCGGTGAAGGTGCCGCGGCGTTTTTTGTTTAGGGCGGCAGTTTAGTGGATAAAATAACCAGGAAAAGGGGCACCAGGCAGGAACCCCTTGAAAGGAGGTGAACTGGGTGCTGGCCAAACAGATGCCTATGGGAGATGACAAGTGCTCGAACCAGATACCGAGCAGTATTTTTGAGTTTGCCTTTTTTGCCGATTGGTTTGGCATGCTGAATTATCTTGAAGAAATGGCCATGCCGGAAAACTGGAATTTTCGCACGCCGTCGCCGGAACGGAAGAACCAGCGCAATCCCATCTTGGAAAACTATATCCTCCATACTTTCGGGCGCCTGGCAAAGGAGTTCAATGAAGCACCGGATGGGGCTACCAGGAATAAGAACATCTTTATTAACGGCAATAAATGCTGCTTTAATACAGGGCTAGTGACGCGGAATCATAAAGACATCTACGCTTATTTCGAAACCAATCCCACTCCCGGGCGGCAGCCTTGGATTTTTAAAGGTTTTTGGGATGACAGCTCTCCTTACCTGGCGGAGTTTCATCCCTTGCCCTTGCGAGCCGTGTATTTTAAGGATATCAGCGATTTGGTTTATGATACTTCTCTAGAGCTGCGGGTGAACACCGCTTATATTCTAAACGATGCCCTCAACCGGGGACGGATCCCGGAGGAACTAAGGGATTTGCCCTATTTGCCCATCCTGTTTGAAGGGGCGGTCCAGTTTGCCATCAAGAAGGTGAGGGCCAACTTCAAGGCGGCCGTGCCCCAATATTACCAGGACAAAATCCAGTTTTTACTGCCGCTGAGCCTCAGGCATCCCGATGAAGTGGACCTGGCCCTGGCCGTGGCGAAACAGGATGGCTATTATATAGGCACCACCTGCCTGACTTTGGACATGGCCTATAATAACGCCAGGCTCATTGCCAAACCTGATGTTTACTGGTTGAGGATCTAAGTAATCAATGCAGCAGTAACATGGTGCAAATGAGGTGCTCAATGTGAGGTTCAGGAAAAGACAGTTTAATTCGTTATTGTTCATAATTCTCTTATCCCTGTTATTGTTGGCCGGAGGCTGCAGCGATACCGGTCCTGTCCTAGGACCGGCACTTCCCGGCGGACAAGCCCCGGCGAGTGAACCGGCGGAAACTCCTCCTCAGTCCGGTGGAGACGGCGGCTCCGTGGCAGACAGCGGCAGCGCCGCCGGCCAGGCTGTTCCTGAAACCGGCGCGGAAGGAACGGGCAGCGCCGTCGCTGATGCAGTGACGGGGGCGGAGCCCGGGTTGGTTACGGCTCACTTCATCGACGTGGGACAGGGAGATGCCTGTTTAGTGGAGCTTCCCGGCGGGGAGACCCTTCTAATCGATGGGGGAGGCAGGGCCGCGGCGGAGCGGCTGCAGGCGTACCTGAGAGAACAAGGGGTAGAGAGGATTGACCATCTAATCGCTACCCATCCCCATGAGGACCATATCGGCGGTCTGATCGGGGTGGTGGAACAGTTTGAGATCGGTAAAATTTACATGCCCCGGGTGGCACATAATACGAAGACCTATGAGGAATTTCTGGAAGCCATTAAGAGAAAAGGCTTGCGAATCACCGCGGCCAGGGCAGGCGTTACCATGGAAACGGGAGAAGGTGTGGAGGCGGTGTTCCTGGCCCCTTGCCGGGATGATTACAAGGAGCTTAACGACCACAGTGCCGTACTGAAGCTTACTTACGGGCCGGTGTCGTTCTTGTTTACCGGCGATGCGGAACTTGAGGCAGAACAGGATATGCTCCAAAGCGGTGCGAATCTGGCGGCCCAAATCCTGAAGGCAGGGCATCACGGCAGCAGCACTTCCAGTTCTCCGGCGTTCCTGGAGGCCGTTCAACCGGAAGTGGCGGTGATTTCCGCCGGCAAGAACAATTCTTACGGCCACCCGCACCGGGAAGTGGTGGAACGTTTGACTTCTCTTGGAGTGGAAATTCTCAGGACTGATTTATTGGGTGATATTGTGATTACCGTGGAGCATGACGGGACCATCACCGTTGCCACGGCGGGCGGGGAACCAAATACGGATGCGTCCCATGAGTGACGCCGGCCTCGGCCGTAAACGGGGAGTGAATGACAATGAGAATGATTATTGACCGGTTTGAAGGACCGTTAGCAATATTGGAATATGAAGGAAAAATATACCATCTCCCCAGAAACCTTTTGCCGGGAGGCGCCCGGGAGGGAGATGTGATTGTCTTGGAAGCCAGGCTGGATGAGGAAGAGACCCGGCGGCGGCGAGCTAGAATCACTCAATTGATGGATGAATTGTTCGAAGACTAAAGAGCGGAACGGCCGCTCTTTTTTTGTGTTTTTTATCGGGAGGGGAAGCTAGATAAAATAATTTTATTGGAGCCATAAAGAAAGATGTGTTACAGTGGTCATAGAGTCTTAGAAAGAGGGTGAGACAGGTGGCTTTGGCAGTGGGAATTGATGTAGGGTCCACGGCGACAAAAATAGCCATGCTCAACGAGCAGGGGGAGCTTTTTTGCCATGTCCGTCCCACCGGCTGGAGTCCCAGGGAAGCCGCCAGGGAGGGAATGCGGGCTCTCCTGGAACAAACCGGGTATGCCGAAAGCCAGGTCAAGAAAACAGTAGCAACCGGCTACGGCCGGATCGCTTTGAATTTTGCCGACAAAGCCATTACGGAGATCACCTGCCACGGGCGAGGTGCGTCCTTCCTGGTGCCGGAGGCAGATATTGTCATAGATATCGGGGGTCAGGACAGCAAGGCCCTGAAAATCAGTCCGGAAGGTAGGGTCTTGGATTTCCTGATGAATGACAAGTGTGCCGCCGGGACCGGCCGTTTCCTGCAGGTGATGGCATTAGCCCTGGGGGTGGAAGTGAGCGAACTGGCGGACCTGGCGAAGGATAAGGAGCCGGTGAGCATCAGCAACATGTGTACCGTTTTTGCCGAAACGGAGGTCATTGGGCTGTTGGCCCAGGGAGTGGACAAAGGTGCCATTGTGGCTGGCCTGCACCAGTCCATTGCCAAGCGCATTGGCGCCATGGTGAGCCGGTTGGGCGGGCCGGAGCGAAAAACGGTTTTTACGGGGGGTGTGGCGCTCAATTCGGGGGTACAAGCGAGTATCGCTGAGGTCTTAGGCGTACCGGTGATTGTGCACCGGCACAGCCAAGAGGCCGGTGCCATTGGGGCTGCTTTGCTGGCCCGGGAGATGCTCTAAATTACAAGATATACGGGGGAGAGGAGAACAACATGGGACAAAATATCCTGGAGCAATTTGACAGCATCAGAGAGCAAAACATGATCACCTTGAAGGAAGCCAAAGAAGCCGGCACCAAGGTTGTAGGTTTTTATTGTACCTACGGACCGCAAGAGCTGGCCGTCGCCGCAGGCGCCATCTGCGTCGGTCTCTGCGGCACCAAGGAAGACCCGATCCCGGCGGCGGAGAAGGAACTGCCGCGTAACTTGTGCCCGTTAATTAAATCTTCTTATGGGTTTGCCGTTTCCGGCACCTGTCCCTTTTTCCATTTCTCGGACCTGGTCATCGGGGAGACCACCTGTGACGGCAAGAAAAAGATGTTCGAACTGATGGCCAAGATCAAGCCCGTGCACGTAATGCAGCTGCCCCAAACTCAAGAAGGGGAAGCCGCACTAAACTTGATGTATGAAGAAATGAAGAGAGTCAAGCAGGTCATGGAAGAACACCTGGGGGTCACCATTACCGACGAAGCCCTGGGCGAGGCCATCAAAATGCTCAACGAGGAACGGCGGACTTTAAAAGAGTTTTTTGACCTGAACAAAGCCAAGCCGGCGGTGATTACCGGGCTGGACCTTTTGAAAGTCAGCTGGCAGATCGGCTTCCATGCCAACCGGAAGGAGAGGACTACCTTAATCCGCCGGTTAATTGATGACCTCAAGGCCAAAGCCGCCCAGGGGTATCATGTGGGCGATGAAAAAACCCCGCGGATTCTTTTAACCGGTACCCCCACCGGGTTGGGCAGTGAAAAAGTGATCCGGATTGTGGAAGAATGCGGCGGCCTGGTAGTGTCCATCGAAAACTGCACCGGCTACAAGACCTTGAGCTACAATATCGATGAAAGTGATGACCGGGATAAACTGCTGCTCTTAGCCGAGCGGTACCTGAAGATCCCGTGCTCCGTGATGACGCCCAATCACGGCCGGATAGCCCTCTTGGAAGAAATGATTCAGGAATTCCAAGTGGACGGCGTTATCGATCTGACCTGGCAAGCTTGCCACACCTACAACATTGAGGCCCATACCGTGGAGCAACTGGTGAAAGAAAAACTGGGCAAACCCTATCTCCACCTGGAAACCGATTATTCCCAGTCCGACGTGGAAACCCTCCGGGTGCGGATCAACGCCTTCCTGG
Organism: Clostridia bacterium; assembly: GCA_012840125.1. Lineage (NCBI taxonomy): Bacteria > Bacillati > Bacillota > Clostridia > Clostridia bacterium. The sequence goes on from DULZ01000101.1 coordinate 48,836, forward strand.
AAATGCTCCAGTAAGACAGAAATCCCCGTTCGCCGGGGATTTTTGCTTTTAAAGGTCTAGAATTCTACGCGATTGGACATGGCGGTCATGCCCCGCCTGCGAGAATACTTTTTCGTTAACCGTTCCGCCGCCAAGGCGATTTGGGCATTGCATTCAGCGCAGTACAGGGGTGAACCCATGCCCGTCTCCATAATGGGCCTGCTGCAAATCCTGCACTCCATCCTTTTCCCTCCATCTGTTCTGGTGATGTTAATAATAGTGTGCCAATTATGAACAGAAAATATAAATAAATTATGGAAAAATTTAATCTTGTAGCTCTTCGACCGCCGGTTTCATATGATGGATTAAGTCTGGTTGAAGAACTGGGGTGAGGTAGGATGCATTTCGTGCTGCAGCAGGAATGGGTCAATGGGAAAAGATACCTGGTGAAAGACGGCGAACTGGACAGTTTACTGGACCTTTTGAACCTACCCTCAGAGGCACTGGAGAAAGAAGGGGAGGCAGAGATGATAAGTGAAGTGAAGGAACCGGAGGAGTTTGTGGAGCCCCAAGGAGAGGCTTATCAGACCGGCCCTTTGTCGCCGGAAGTGGATGGGGGCGAACCCGAGTCCCTGCCGGACGTGCTGGACGAGGCCGGGGAAGGCGAGGTTGCACCGGCCGGACCGGAGGTGCTGGAGGAAGGGCCGGCGGAGGCGGAATTACTGGGCCAAGCGGCGGAAGAGGAACAAGATGTGGCAGTGGCCTGGTACTACTGGCCCAACGGTACCATCTGGAGGGGCTAGCCGGCAGTGGAATTAAGGTGCCGGTTGATAGCAAAAAGGCTGCCCTCCACATATTATAAACTAGCAATAAGTACACACCATCAGGTAGTGATTTTTGGGAACATAAAGAAAGGAGTGTCAATGTCGTGACGGAATTAATGCATGAATCCAAAAGGCCTGTCACTATTGTCAGCCCGGTCGAAGTAGGCATCGGCGAGTCGCAAGTCCTAGTCGTGACCGAGATCCCCTTAAGGCCTTCCGCAAGAAGAATTCTGGAGATTTTCCGGGAGGTAGAAGTAACCAACTGCAAGGCGGTTAAGAACAAAGTGATCATCAACGGGGAACTGCGCAAAACCATTCTGTACTTAACGGGAGGCTCCGGTTCCGGTGGAGGCTCCGGCAGACCGCCCGGTAATGCCGTGGGCTCGGGCCATGCCGGGGGTCATTGCCACGTCAACACCTGCGATGTCAAGGCCGCCTGCGTGACTGCACCTTTTGCCATGTTCATCGAAGTGCCGGGCTCTCAGGAAGGGGACATGTGCATTATCGAGAAGGCCAAGGTGGAAGGTTCCAAGGAAGAGGAACTGCAAGTGGCGAGCGATGGTGCCTTCGGCGCCCTGCTGGAAAAAACGGTCATCCTGGTACAGGCAAAAGTAGCAAGGCAAAAACAAATCCCGGTGCGACCGGAGTGGCCCTAATAATTAAAAATCAGCTAAAATTCTTAAAGCTCCTTGCCCGTAGAGGAGCTTTAAGATTGCCGGCGGCAATATAACGAATCCCCAAAACAGTTTTTCTCGCAACTGTTTTGGGGATTTTTCTGTGGCTAGAACCCGTTTTGCTTTGGGTGGTACCACTGGACCAGGGCCCGGGCGTCTTCCGGTGGCGCCGCCGCTTCTTCATCGGCCAGCGGCTGCACTAAGACCTTGGCCTGGGCCGGCTCTTCCGCCGGCGGGGGTTCCTCTTCCTCCAGCAGGTCAGTATGCTCTGCCACTTGTTCAAGTTCAAAACGGGTGGCTTGTATTTGCCCTTCCAAGTAGGTTCTGGCTTTCACCGTTTCGTAGACTGCTTCATCCAAGAGGTGCATGAATTCCGCTTGGAGTTCCTTTAAAGAAGCTTCTTCTTCCTGTAAAGCCGCTTGCAACTCCTGCAGCCAATCCCGGCGTTTTTCCAGCCGCTTCTTGGCTGCTTCCAAGGTGCCTTTGATGTCCCTGATGTTTTTAATATGTTCTCTTTCCAGGAACCTTAAATGCCGTTCCTGGCGATTGAGGTGCCGCTGCTTGCGGGACAGGGCCGAGAATTCCATGGGATTTTCCACCTCCCCACATGTTACTATCTTATTCTATGTGGCAGGGAGGGGAAGTGTTTTTCAGGCCGGCCCGTAAGCCTGGCTTAACAGCTCCACCGGGTGGACTACTTTGCCGGGCAGGCCGGCCCGGGCCAGACCGTGCCTTAATTGCATGGCGCAGGCGGGGCAGGAGGTGGCACAGATGTCAGCTTTAGTCTGTTTGATTAAATCCATTTTCCGATCCAGTATTTTCATGGATAACTCATGCTGAAAAACGCTGAAAGTGCCGGCGCCGCCGCAGCACTGGTCCTGCACCTCCATTTCCACCAGTTGGAGGCCGGGAATGGACTGCAAAACCCGGCGGGGTTCCTGCTTGATTTTCTGGGCCCGTGCCAGGTGACAGGGATCATGATAGGTAACCTTAAGGGGTGCCCCTTCAATTTTGGGAGGCAGCAGTTCCAGCTTTTGCACTAAGAAAGCATTGATGTCATAGATCCTGCTTTGCCAGTACCGCGCCGTTTTCTCCAAGTCCGGGTCATCCCACTCCCGGTAGAGGCCGCTCTTCAAGGTGGAGCTGCAGGAGGCACAGTCGGTGACGATATAATCCACCGGCAGGCCGGCAAATACCCGCAAGTTGGCTCTAGCCATGGCCTTGGCTTGCTCCGGCAGGCTGTTGGCGTACTGGGGCAAGCCGCAGCAATGCAGTCCCTTGGGAACAACAACTTCACAGCCGTGGTAATTCAATACTTTGATTAAAGCCTTGGCAGTAGCGGCACCGAAGAGGTTGGTGGCGCAGCCCAGGAAATAACCTACCCGGTAGGTACGGGGTTCGGCGATCTCCTGCCGGGGCAGGGAGTCTAGCGCTGTCCGGCTGGGAATATCACCCAGGACGGTATCCCCGTGAGCCAGCTCCCCGGCCACGGCCCGGGCCAAACCGGTAATGCGAGCGAGGCTTCTTAAGCCCGACTGCTGGAAGAAGCGAGCCCCTTTGTGGATTTTGTTCAGGTTAGAGGGCCCTGTCCAGAGGCGCTTGAACAGCCAGGTCTTGATGGACGGCTGGTACCGGCCTAAATAGGCCCGGCAGGCGGCTACGATTTCATGGACCGCAATGCCCGACGGGCAGTCGCGGGTACAGGCTTCGCAGAGCAGGCATTGATTGAATTTCGCCAGGATGGCGGCGGATGGCGCCAGCTCCCCGTCCCGCAGCATGCCTGCCATGAAGACATGGCCCCGCGGGGCGGCGTTCTCCGTGCCTATTTCCCGGAACACCGGGCACACGGAACGGCATTGGCCGCAGCGTACGCATTTTTTTAATTGATCCTTGATGGGGGGAAGCTCATGAAACACTGTCCAGACCCCCCTGCATGAGGAACACTTTTTGCGGGTTCATGATGCCTTTCGGGTCTAAAGCCTGTTTAATCCGGGCCATCACCTGGACCGCTTCCCCGTGTTCCAGGGGCGCATATTGAGCCCGCACATGCCCGACACCGTGTTCCCCGGTGGTGGTGCCGCCCAGTTCAATAGCCAGGCGGTGAATGGCGTCCGCCAACCGGTTGGCTTTCTCCACCTCCGCCGGGTTTTCCGGGTCGATGACCGGTGCGGTATGCACGTTGCCGTCTCCGATATGCCCGTAGTTGACTACCTGCACCCCATATTGATCCCCTAGAGAGCGGATGGCTCTCAGGGTTTCCGCAACCTTGTTCAAGGGAACACTGATGTCTTCCCCGGCGAAGACCCGGCTGCCGTCGGGCCTGACCCGGGCGGCGGCGGTAGCCACCACGCCCCGGCCTTCCCAGAGCTCCGCCATTCTTTTCGGTTCCGTGGACCACTCAACTTGGGAGGCCCGGGATTTCACGATTTCGGCGATGCGGTTCCCTTCGTATTCCACGCTGGCCGGGTTGCCGTCCACTTCAAACAGCAAGATGGCCTGGGCGTTGGGCAGGTTGATTTCCGGTTTGTACATGTTGACCGCCCGGATGGCGGATTCATCAAGAATTTCAATGCCGGAAGGAAGGATGCCGTCCTGGTATACTTCCAACACTGCCGCCGGTGCATCCTCCAGCTTGGGGAAAACGGCCATGAGAATGCCCCTGGCTTTCGGCTTGGGCCAGACTCTCAACCTGGCCTTGGTGATGACACCCAGAGTACCTTCCGAGCCGACGAACAGCTTGGTGAGATTGAGGCCGGACACATTTTTCACCGCCCGGGACTTCAATCCCCCGGTGGTAATGATCCGCCCGTCGGGGAGCACCACTTCCAGTCCTAAAACATATTGCTCCGTAGTGCCGTATTTGACGGCCCTTAAGCCGCTGGAGTTGTTGGCAATCATGCCGCCGATGGTGCACATCCTGGTACTGCCGGGATCCGGCGGGAAGAAGAGGCCGTGCTTTCCCAATTCCTTGTTCAATTCGCTATGCACTACCCCCGGGCGTACGATGACCTGCATGTTAGCCGTATCGACTTCCTCGATGGTTTTCCAAGTGGATAGGTCCATGACGATCCCGCCTTGGACCGGTACCGCGCCGCAGGTTTCGCCGGTACCGGCTCCCCGCGGGGTAACCGGTATTCCGTGGGTGTAGGCGTAAGCCATGACCCGGGATACCTCTTCCGTGGAGCGAGGGGTTACTACCACGTCCGGCATAAACCGGTGATTGCGGGCGTGAAAGGAGCTGTCGTAAGAATAGTACAAAAGATCCAAATCTTCAGTTAATACTTTTTCCGGTCCCAACATGTTCATCATGTCTTGTCCTAATCGCTTACGGTCCACAAGCATACCCCCTTTTTATTCGGCCTGGGTAAACCCGTTTCATAGTTATGCAGGATAATAACTTTTTTTATTATACCTAATTTAAGAGCGCCAGGGACAGGCAACGGCGTATTGTATACTGCATACATCAACAAGGGGTTCCTGGCGGCCGGCGATTAACACCAAACGCCAGGGGACAGTCTGTCAACCAAGGGAAGAGGCCCTGGTGTATCTTTCCCCTTAACCGGCGATTCAGGTGCCCGGTTGTTAGTTTTTGATGCTTGCCAGGGAAAGAAATTCATAGGATTATAAAAAGGAAGATGGACGGCGGCCGGCCTACCGGCTTGGGCCTTGGCCGCTTTCCGGGGAAACCTGTTTGAGGCAAGGGCCGCGGCGGGTTTTGAAGCCGCCGGGCGGGCTTGGCGGGGGGAGGTAGCATGAAAGATCCGGTGCGGATTGTGCCAACTACTTGTGTGCATAACTGCGGGGGCCTGTGTCTCCTATACGCTCATGTGGAGGACGGGGTGATAACCCGCATTACTTCCGATGAAAGGGCGGCACGGGACCCGGCGGTGCCGCCGCTTAAGGCCTGTCTCAAAGGACGGGCCCAGCGAAACAGGGTTTATCATCCCGACCGGCTCAAGTATCCCATGCAGCGGGTGGGCAAGCGGGGGGAAGGGAAATTCGCCAGGATATCCTGGGATAAAGCGTTGGACATTATTGCGGCTGAACTGCAGCGCATCAAAGAGCACTACGGCAATGAATCCATCTATGTCATGTACGGTACCGGTGTTTACGGCCAGATCAGCCAGGCCTGGCTCACGCCTGAGTTTGGCGGCGCCTTGCCTCGTTTCCTGAATATGTTCGGCGGCTTCCTGAGTTATTACAATACTTACAGTTCCGCCTGCTACACCACGGCCGCCTATTATACCTTTGGGGAGACAGCCGGGAACAGCCCCGATGACCTGGTCAACGCCAGGCTTATTGTCCTCTTTGCGGATAACCCGGCCGAAACCGCCATGGGCGGCGCCAACAGGTATTATTACCTGAGGAAGGCCAGGGAAGCCGGGGCCAGGATCATTGTGGTGGATCCCAGGTACAGCGACACGGCGGCCGCCGTGGCTGACGAGTGGATTCCCATCCGGCCCACCACCGACAATGCTTTGCTGGATGCTTTGGCTTATGTGATCCTGCAGGAAGGGCTCCATGACCGGGAGTTTTTGGACAAGTACTGCCTCGGTTTTGACGAGGAGCACATGCCGCCGGGTGTCCCGCCGGGGAATTCCTATCAGAGCTACATTTTAGGTCTGGGTGAGGATCAAACCCCCAAAACCCCGGAGTGGGCTGCCCGGATTACCGGGGTGCCGGTGGAGACCATTACGCGCCTGGCGCGGCAAATCGGCACCATGAAACCCTGCTGCTTGCTGCAAGGACTGGGCTGGCAGCGCCACGCTTATGGGGAGCAGCCTGCCAGGGCCTTGCCGGTACTGGCCGCCATGACCGGCAACATCGGTATTCCCGGCGGGGGACCGGGATTAAGGACCGGGGGCCATACGGTGACCATGGGATGGATGCCGGCGGGGGAAAACCCGGTAAAAGCGGCCATTCCCTGTTTCATGTGGCCTGATGCCATCCTAAGGGGACAGGAAATGACGGCGGCGGACGGCGTCAGAGGTGTGGCCAAACTATCCACCAATATCAAAATGATTTGGAACTACGGGAGCAATACGTTAATCAACCAGCATGCGGATATCAACGGGACGGCGGCGATCCTGGCCGATGACAGCAAATGTGAATTCATCCTGGTGCACGATGTTTTTCTCACCCCCAGCGCCCGTTTTGCCGATATCCTGCTGCCGGATGTGACTCATTTTGAAAGGGAGGATATTGTCACTTTCTCCGGCGGGACCGCTTACGCCATCTATCACCAGAAGGCTATCGAGCCCCTGTACGAGTGCCGCAGCGTCTACCAGGTGTGCAGTGCTTTGGCGGAACGCCTGGGTTTCGGCCGGCAGTATACGGAAGGCAAGACGGAGCAGGATTGGCTGCGGGAATGTGTGGCCGTGGCGAGACGGACCCACCCTGATTTCCCCACCTTTGAAGAGTTCCGGCGGCAGGGGATTTACCGGCTCGTGCCGGAAAAGCCACGCATTGCCTTTGCAGCGCAGGTTAGAGACCCGGAGCGCCATCCTTTTCCTACACCCTCCGGCAAAATCGAGATTTTCTCCCCCCGCTTGTGGGCCATGAACAACCCGCGGGAAATCCCGGCTATTCCCAAATACATTCCTGCCTGGGAAGGGCCGGAGGACTCCTTGCGAGGGAAATATTCCCTGCAGCTGATCGGGCACCATGATAAGCGGCAGGTCCATTCCACTTTTGACCAGGTGCCCTGGCTGCAAGAGACGGCCCGGCAGGAGCTGTGGATGAACCCGGCGGATGCAGCTAAAAGGGGTATCCGGGATGGAGACCTGGTGCGGGTCTTTAATGACCGGGGGGAAGTGATCTTGCCGGTGAAGGTGACCCCCCGGATCATGCCGCAAGTGGTGAGCATGCCCCAAGGCGCCTGGTGGACCCCCGATGCTCATGGGGTAGACCGGGGAGGTTGTATTAATGTGCTGACTAAATACCGTCCTACGCCTTTGGCCCGGGGCAACCCCCAGCATACCAATTTGGTAGAGGTGGCAAAGGCCGGGGGCCAAGAGGCAGGGAGGTGAAGGAATGGGCAAAAGGCAGCTTGGTTTTTACCTGGACCAGCAGCACTGTACCGGGTGCGCCACCTGCCAGGTGGCATGCAAGGATAAGCATGATTTGCCGCCGGGACAGTTTTTCCGCCGTGTTTGGGAAACAGTCGGCGGGAGCTTTCGAGCAAAGGGTGAGACGGTGAAGGCCGGGGTTTATGCTTACTGGGTCTCCTTGAGCTGCAACCATTGCCGGGCGCCTCTGTGTGTCGATCACTGCCCCGCCGGCGCCATGCAAAAAAGGGAAGCAGACGGCATTGTCTTCGTAGACCGGGACCGGTGTATTGGCTGCCGCCGTTGTGCTGCCGGCTGTCCCTACGGTGCCCCGGTGTATGACCCGGGTGAGGGCAAGACCGGCAAGTGTGATTTCTGCCGGGATTTGCTGGCCCGGGGAAAACCGCCTGCCTGCGTGGCAGCGTGCCCTAACGGGGCTTTGGATTGGGGCCCGGTGGAGGAACTGGCAGCACAATACGGGGGTGTTAACGGGATCAAAGGGATGCCGGACCCCGCCGTTACTTTACCGTCCCTGCTGCTTAAACCCCACCGGGATGCCGCCCTCTAAAGGGCGGCCGCCGGCAGGCGGCGGGCCGGGAGCCCTAGGGCCCACCGGCCGGAAGATCATTTTATAGGCTGGTGTTGAGGTGCTTCTTTGTGGTATAATAATGCAGGCATCTTTTTGGAATGAGGAGGAGAAAGTGTGAAAAAACATATTGTGACTGTGGCTGCGCCGAAGCTGCAGGAAACGGCTAAGACCGGAGGATGCGGGCGGTGCAAAGTCTCCTGTCAATCAGCTTGCAAAACTTCCTGCACCGTAGGCAACCAGGTATGTGCCAGATAAAGGAAAAAGGCCCCGGCTCGTCGGGCCTTTCTTTATGCTTGTTTGAGGAGGAACCATGATGGAGTACCGGTTTAACACCAAGAATTGGGATAAGGATCTGCACCTGTTTACCTATAAAGACCTGAATATCCTGCTGGACGTTAACAGCGGTGCCGTGCATGTCATTGATGACCTGACGAAAGCAGTGCTGGAACTCTTAAAAGAATTCCGGGGTGACGGGGAGCGGGTGCTGGAGGCTGGCCGGGACCGTTATCCTGCCGGGGAGATGGAGGAGATCCTGCATGAGTTGCAGGGGCTGGCACGAGATGGGCTTTTATTTACCGAAGATTCTCCCACGGTGCCCTGGACGGCCCATGAGAAAATAATCAAATCCCTCTGCCTGCATGTGGCCCACGACTGCAATTTGCGCTGCCGTTACTGTTTTGCCGGCACCGGGGAGTACAGCGGTCCCCGGGGGCTCATGCCCCTGGAAGTGGGCCAAGCCGCCCTGGATTTCCTGCTGGCTCATGCGGGGGCCCGGCCCACGGTGGAAGTGGACTTTTTCGGCGGGGAACCCCTCCTGAACATGCCGGTGGTACGGGAGTTGATCTCTTACGGGAAAGAAGCGGCTCGCCGGGCCGGGAAAACCATCGATTTTACCCTTAC
>DULZ01000102.1 GCA_012840125.1 Clostridia bacterium
GAGGGCAGCGTTGGGCTCCAGTTGAAACTCTCCCTCCCCTTTCGCTTCCATCACCGTGGTGTCCCCGTAGTCGAGGACGACCCGATCCCGGAACGCGAGGATACGCAGGGGAGGTTGCTTAGGCAGCACCGGCATTAACCCGCTGATGGCCGCGGCTTCTTCAAGGGTGGTTACCTGTTGACCCGGGTCTTCCTCCACCACCCGGTATCCTTCCGGCACCTGGTAAGCGAATATTTCGGAAGGAATGGGGAGATTGGGCTCAAAACGGACGAAGGTATAAGTGGTTTGCAAGGCTTTTTGCATGGCTGTTTGCAGCTGCACGGGCAAGTAAGTTTCCCGATCCACCCACAGGTAGTATTCCTCTCCCCCCGGCGGGGCAACGGCCAGTTTCACCGCCTCCCGCCCGGCAATCAGTTCCGTTCCCAAGGTGGCGTAGGGATATTGCTTAGCCCGCTTGGCCTCATCCCGCAAGTCGAAACTGTCTTTCGTGGGGTCCGGCAAAAGGGGCAAAAGGACCACTTCCCGCTCCTCGTGATTAACCTGCCACTTGCGCCGGCCGTCGTTGACCGTCAGGGTGCCGTCATCCTGCTTGATGGCGTATTGGTCCCCTTGGTACCAGAGCTCCACCCGGCGCACCAACCATTCCTCCCCGGCGGCATTCCTCATCCGCACTTCCATGATGCCGTAATAATTGTTCAGTTTGGCCACTGCCCTTTCCATGGCGTAAACCACATCCCGGTTGACTATACCCAACAGGCTAACCAGCACCACCGCCAGCAGGCAAGCCGCCACCGCCGTCAAGGGCAGCCATTTTTTGAGAATAGATTGTTCCGTGGTCTTAACCGGCTGCCGCAAAGCTGCTTGCTTTGCTTCTTGAACTTTGCCGGCTACAGCCTGGGCCAATTTCCTGGGATAGTCTTCACCGGGCAGGCTGGGTGCCCGCAAAGTGCGAACCAGGTGAACGGCTTCTACCAGCATCCCTAATTCCGGGTCTTGGTCCGTTGCTTCAATGGCGGGCTTACGTTCATCATTTAATGCATCTATATAGTCGGAAATCCGTTCTTCAATACTTTTATTGGTCATTGTTCTCCCTCCTTTTCACGGTTGGAGGTCTTTGAGGTGTGCCCTCATCTAAAATCTCAGCCAGTGCTTTCAAGGCCCGGTATTGGGCCGTCCGGACCGCTCCTTCCGTCTTCCCCAGCAGCCTGGCTGTTTCAGCCACCGAGTAGCCTTTGATGATTCTCAAATCAATAATAGCCTGCTGTTCCCGGCTGAGCTTGATCAGGGCGCTTTCCAGCAGCAGGCGCTGGGCTGTTTCACTTTGCTTGTCATCGCAGGCCACCTCTGCAGGATCAATGTCGTCAAGGTCAATCGATACCCCCGCACGCCTCCTCTGCCGCCACCGGTCCCGAATCAGATTAAGAGACACTGTCTTCATAAAAGCCAGCAGGTTTTCCGGGGGAAAGGTGCTTTTTTGAAAGTACTTTAAACTCTTGACATAGGTCTCCTGGGTGATATCTTCTGCTTCCTCCCGGTTTTGCACTTTATAATAAATGAAACGATAAAGGGGTTCCCAGGTAGCCAGGCATATCTTTTCTACGGCCTCCCGGTCACCGTCGCTGGCTCTCTTAAACACATCTGCAGACAACACAAGTCCTACACCTTCTTTCTTTCCGGCCGGCATTTGTCTTTCATCAGTATAAACGAAATTGACGCCCGAAATGTCACATAAGGTTACAAAGGAAATGACTATGAAGTGCGGATTACAAGTTAATGGGCGTTCCCGTCCTTGCAAAGCCAGCGCCGGCACGGCTGCGGCAGCATGGTTATGCCCTCGCTAGGGGCGGCTCCAGCTATCCTCTTAAGGAAAAGGAAAAGCCGGCGCTTTTTTGACACCGGACACAAACAGGTCAAAAAACGCCGGCATTTACATTAATGACACTGGGTTGCCCCACAACAAGTACCCGCTCCCTCTTGATTAATAAGTAGGGGTTTCCTTCTCGCAGCAAACAATAAACACAGTTCGTCTTCCTTGATGAATCTCAGCTAATGCTGCCACTACCTATCTCTCCTTACGCAAGACGACAATATGCTCTTTAGTCATGGTGGGCACCTTTTTCCCTTTTTCGTTGGTAGGGGAATTCTCGCTTGGCATTCTCTTATTGCTAATACTCCTGGGGATAATGGCAACTGTTTTTAGGCCGTATTGGACACCTAATTCGCTAATGATGGCGTCGGTCGGGAGGTTTACCTTTTTTACGGTCCTGTTTCCTACGACCCAAAACTGGTAACTGTTTACCTTCATATGTGCGGTGATATTTGCCAAGCATTTATTCAAATCCACATAGAAAGACAAAACATCGGCGGCTCTCTTTTTATCCACGCCGGCTATTCTATCTAACGCTTCCTTCAGGCTTTCAGAAGGGAGGTCATGATCTTCTCCCCCATTCATCCCGCCTAATAAATATTTATCCAACTTTTCTTTATCTATCTGGCTGGAAACATAATCATATTCTTCCAGGTCCAGCCACTGCAATGATAACCTGGAAAACTGCCCATAGGCCACCGTAGTACGGCTGTCACCATAAGGGGGTGAAGTAATCAACAAATCCATTTGCTCATCCAGCGAAAAATGCCGGGTGTCTGCCGCTACAACTGTCACATTACAACCGCCCCGGTATCTTTCGTAGAGTTCAGCCATACCTTGCCCACATTTTTCCAGGTGCGATCTAAAAGTATCTAAAACGGACGGATTAAACTCTCCTAGTCTTTCCTCAGGTATCCGATAGAGCTTAAATTCATTATTCCTTGTATTGGAGCAATCCCTAACCGTTTGGGAAAAAGCCACAAAAAACAAAGCCTTCAGGTCCTTGTCTTCTATCTCCTTGATGTTCTGTTTAATAACCTGCAAATCTCTAATGACGTAGTCCTTAAACCAGTAATCAATATTTTGGAACTGCGGCTTTTCCAGGGCCACATCGTTATGCATGTCTGCCCCAATCTTCTCTAAAAGAGTTGTGCTCGCAGCCTTTAACAAATCCGGGTCAATGGGAGTGCATTTAGCCTTGGCCAATAAACACGCCAAAGGGTTTAAATCCACACCCCAGACATTCACGTTGGATAAAACCCCTTCGAGCAAAACCGTTCCCGAACCCATAAAAGGGTCCAGCAGGTTTTTGATCCCAGGTTGGTATCTCTTCATAATCTTTAGAATCGCTTCCGGGATGGGTGGTATCATCATAGCAGGATAGGTATGAATAAAATGCGTATACTTTTTCTCATATTCAACGAAATCCCAATAATCTTCGGGTAGTGACTTTAGATAAGTGATTAATTCGTCGTCTACCACCGGAAGTCCGGTAGGACAATCATTAGAACAATTATGCAAGACTTCCCTCGCTGCTGCAGCCATGAACCTCACCTGTCGTTAAATATTCTAAATTGGCTTTCTACACAACCATGTTTTTCCCTGTCAACGGCAGGGGAAATATAGCACAACGGCTTTCCGGTTTTCAAAGGGCCGGTGGTCCGCCGCCCCATTACCTGTTAGCAGCGCTGTTACTCCATGGAAACCACACAATTTCTTCCTTTAGCCTTTGCCTTATAAAGGGCATCATCAGCTATTTTTATCATATCTGTCACATGGTTAATCCCTCCGGTGC
>DULZ01000103.1 GCA_012840125.1 Clostridia bacterium
TCACTCCTTGGGTTTCTTTTTTGTGTCATTACTTGAAAGATTCTCCAATTTGGGGTGAAGTCCTTTTCTTTGTTATCCAGTACATTGATTTATAAGGACTAGCGTTTTTGCAAAAGGCTCAATTTAAGAAATCTTTTCGCGGCCCGCCCCTACTCTATCCTGCCACGGCCAGGATCCACTTGCTAAAAAACAAAAAGGAGGCAGGTGAAAATCACCGCCTCGCCAGACCCCACTGCCTCAGCCGGTGCTAATACAGCTTTACTGTTTCATCCACCATTAAATATGCCGACGGTTGGTTGATGGTAACGGTAACCTGCCGGCTGGTTTGCCACCGGTCATCATGAGGGTCAATTTGAAATCCTATACCAAACATATTGTCTCTTAAATGGCCTCCGGCTGCCATCAGTATTATCACCGTCACAGCTCCCAGGCAGGCCAGCTTCAGCTTACCCTTGCCGGTGTTCATGGACGTGCTCCCTTTCAATCCATATTACGGTCAAACAAGTTGTTTCCTTTTCAACGGCCCCCTACCCGCATAAAGGAAGCGGGCGACGAGCGCCGCCTCTCTAGACTTTTCCCTGCAGGTATTGCTGCCGCAAGGCCGGTTCCAGTTTTTCAATGGCGTACCGGAGCATGGTCCTAGGCATCCTCCGGTAATGCCGGTCAAGAAAGTCCAGCTCCCGCCGGAGGTCCCGGTTCCCCACTTCCCGCAGCATCCAGCCCACCGCTTTATGAATGAGGTCGTGAGGATGATCCAGAAGCATTTCCGCAATTTGCAACGTATCCTGAAAATCATGGTTACGGATAAAATGCAAGGTGGCAATGATGGCTACCCGCTGTTTCCACAAATCCCCGCTTTCCGCCAGTTCGTAGAGAAGCCGCCGGTCCCGGTGTTCCAAGTAGGGACCCAGCAGCTTGTATGCCGAGGAATCCACCAGGTCCCAGTTGTTCACAAAAGATAGATTGCGCAAATAGCACCGGATAATCTCTTCTTTTTCCGCGTCATCCTTGCTGCGTTCGTACTTATGCACCAGCATGAACAAAGCAGTCAACCGGCATTCGTGGACCGGGTCCTGCAGCAATCGCTCCAGGTCCGCCAGGGATACTTGCTTGTAATACTGCTTGGCTACCCGGCGCTGGTGGGGCACCGTCACCCCCAAAAACCGGTCTCCCTCCCCGTATCCGCCGGGAAAGGCCCGGAAGAAGCGCGGGAAGAACTCCTTCTTTTCCGGGTCACTGTACTGTTCCAAGGCGTTTTTCACCTGCTGGACGCAATCCACCTCATTCCCCCCAATCCTGCTTGTATATAGTCTTTACCGAGTCCCCCCGGCCCAGCCGGTTATATTTTCGCGGAAGTCCATCCCAAGATGCTCCCGGTGCAGCCGAAAGCCAGGCTGAGGGCCCCTAAAAGCCCGGCCAGTTTCAGGGACAAGGGGCCGGGATCAGGCAAGGATAAGAAGGGAAGAAAATGGGCCAGCTGGCCGTAAACCAGGTGGACGGCGGGCAGGATCAGGACCACCGCCAAAAGGCCGCCCGCCAGGGCAATCAAGATGCCCTCCAGCAGGAAAGGCACGGCTATGAAACTTCCCCCCGCTCCCAGCAGTTCCAAGGTGTAGATCTGGCTCTTCCGGGCGTAGATGCTGAGTTTGATAATGTGGGAAATAATGATGAGGGTGGCCACCGCCACCGCCGCCAGGCTCACGTAGCCCAGCCTCTCCAGACCCCGGACCAGGCCCTGCAGCCGCGCCAGGATCTCCTGATTGTCCCGGACGTAAGCCACCCCCGGCAGTTCCCGGAGCCGGTCCAGCACCGCCCCGCTTTCCTCCAGCACCGGATTGACCTCCAGGTAGGGGAGAAAAGGATTTCCTTCCAGCACGGCCAAAACACCGGCTTCCCGGCCGAGGATCTCCCCCATCCGCTCATAAGCCTCTGCGGCGCTGACCGTCCTGACCTCTCTCACCCCGTCCAGCTGCCGCATTTGCTCCGCCAGGGCGCTGACTTCCTCCTCCGCTAAGCCCTCTTCCCAAAAGACAGTGATGGCCGCTTCCCGGCTCAGCATATGGACAAAATGACGGCCGGTCCACCACCCGGTGACCACCGCCGCCAGGATAAAAAGGATGAGCCCGATGCTGGCGGCGGAAAAGAGGCTGGTGAAAAGATTCTGCCGGATGGATGTTTTCACTTCCTGCCAGAAATAACCCAGGTTATAGAACAGCGTTTTCAAGGTAGCGGCATCCTTTCTCATCCCGGATGATTTGTCCTTGCCGGAGCTCAATGCATCTTAACTCCCGCCCGGCCGGGATCAGGTGGGTGGCATGGGTGGTTATGATCACCGTGGTGGCGTCACTCACAAAAGAAGCCAGCAGTTCCAGGACCTGCACCGCGTTGCCCTGGTCCAGGTTACCTGTGGGTTCATCCGCCAGGATCAACCTGGGGTGCCTGGCCACCGCCCGGGCAATGGCCACCCGCTGCCGTTCACCCCAGGACAGGTTTTCCACCAAAGTCCCGTATTTATGGGCCAGCCCCACTTTCGCCAGGGCCTCCTTCGCCTCCGCTTCCATCTGTTTCGGCGGCATCCCTAAGATACGCAGGCCCAGCATCACATTTTCCAAGGCGCTTCTGCCATTAATGAGGCTGAAATCCTGGGACACCGGCCCGATTTTCCGGCGCATCTCCCTTACGGCCCGGGTCTGGGAAGGAGCCGGCATGTAATCCATGACCCGCAGCCGGCCTTGGGTGGGAAACTCCAATCCCATTAGCAGTTTCAGGAGGCTGGTCTTGCCGGAACCGCTGGGGCCCAGGATGAAAACGAGTTCCCCCGCCCCCACGGAAAGGGACAGGTTCTCTAAAGCCACCGTGCCGTCAGGATATTGCAGCCGGATTTCTCTTGCCTCAATCATGCACAGCCCTCTTTCACCGCTGGTTTTGTAAAAAGGCCGGGGTGATTAACAGTTCCACTTCCCGGTCCCGGATCTCCACCGCCTGCAGCACATTCCGCCCGATTAAAGGCTTAAAGTCGATGGTGACTTGGCGGTCCGGCAGCAGTTGCCGGATGGTCTCCTCCTCTAGGGGCAAACCGTAGAAAGTCCCCCCCTGCACTTGGAACATGATGGCGGTATTACGAACGATGACAAAGGTACCCTCCAGCACCAGCCGGCTTTCCGGCAGCAACAGGGAAGCCTGCCCGGGAGCAAACCGGAACAGGACCCCGGACAATTCCGGGTAGGCCCCGATGATCTCATTGACGGTATCCTCTGCCAGGGTGCCGTAAATGCCCCGGAGGGAGAGCTTGGTCTTAAGGGCATCCTGGGGAATCTTCCCCCAGTCGATGTTTTCCGCCAGTTCCCGAAGGGTGCCGGCAAAAAAGGGTTTAAGCTCCGCCCAGGTTTGCTGCATCTGGACCAGCTGCTCCCGGTAATATTCCCTTTCTTCCGCCAGGGCCCGCAGTTGAGCTTCCATTTGCGCCCGCACAGCCAGAACTTGGACCTGGGCTTCCGTTACCGCCACTTCTTTAGCCGCCAGGGCAGCCAGCTTTTCCTCGTACCTTTCCCTTTCCGCCACCAGGGCGGCCCTGCTTCCCTCGATGGACCGGAGCAGCCTCTCCGTGCCCTGGGCCAGGTCCCGCAGGAGGTTGACCCGGCGCCAGAAATCGCCCAGGTCCTGGGCTCCCAGAAGAATCTCCAGGTAGGACGCCGGACCCAGGCGCTGGTAGGATTTTAACACCTGGGCCAGCCCCGCCGCGGTGCGCCGGTGTCGCTCTTCCTGCCTCCGGATTTCCCCGTCCAGTTGGCGGAGCTCCTCCCGCATCCCCTCTATTTCCTCCACCAGCCGCTCCTTTTCCCTTTCCAAGTTCTCCAAGGCCTGGCTCAAGGCAAAAAGCTCTTGAAAAACCCGGTCCTCTTGAAGGGACAGCCAGGACAACTCTTCTTCCAAGGGCTGGGAAGGCCCGGCAGCGCCGGGCGGCTGGAAAGCCGCCAGGACCAGGATCAAGAGCAGGACGCCGGCAGGCTGGATCCATCTTTTCCATCGAAACAAACGGGACATGGCCATTTCCTCACTCATGAAATCCGGGAAAGAATTCGACTTCCACCGGAAGAATCCCTTTTCTGCCCGGAGATAAGGCACCAGGGGGTATGATTTGCGGCAATCTTCTGACTATTGTTTCCCGACCTCCCCGCCCTTTCGCGGGAGGTGCATCAACTGCCTGCTTCCTCCACCAGGATGGTTCTCTTGGCCGTTCCCCGGCGCAGGTGACGGGTTTGGCTAATCCGGATGTCTACCCGGTCCGGCAGCAGTGCCCGCACCGCCGGCAGGGCCTCCAGGGCTTGCCGCACGGCGGCCAGGTCCACGGCGCCGCCTTCCCCGGGCAGGATTTCCACCTGCAGGAGGGCTTTGCCCAAAAGCCGGGATAAGGTCACCTGGTAATCCACCAGGCCGGGGATACCAAAGAGCGCCTCATCCATTTGCGGCAGGGAGAGTTCCCCGCGGCCCAGCCGGACTGCCCCGGCCAGCCTGCCCTGCACCAGAGCCAAGCTCTTGAGAGGAGTGCCGCAGGGGCATCCCTCCGGGATAAAGTGGCTGATGTCACCCGTCCGGTAGCGGATGAGAGGCATGCCTGTCCGGGTCAAGGTGGTAAAGACCACTTCCCCCGGGGTACCGTCGGGGACCGGTTTCCCGGTCGCCGGATCAACGATTTCCACCAAAAGGTCCGCTTCCCGCAGGTGATAACCCCGCCGGGCGCGGCACTGGACGCCCCCGCCCAATCCCATTTCCGTCATGCCGTAGTGGTGGTACACCAGGCATCCCCAGGTTTCTTCCAGCACCCGGCACAGGGATTGGGGAACGTAATCCGTACTCAATAAAATGCTCTTCACCCTGCCCCTTAAGGCCCGGCCCTCCGGGTGGCGGGCCATGCCCAGCACCTGCACCGGGATCCCCACCAGGGCGTTCACACCGGACTTTAGGGCCGCGACCACAGCATGGGCCGGGTCCTCCACCGGCCCGTAAGGCACCGGCTCAGCACCCATTCTTGCCAGGCCGGTTCTCAACAGATCCCCCACGCTGCCGGGGGTCTGCCCGGGCAACAAAATCATGACCCGGTCACCGGGTCCCACCAGGTTCCGCATCCCGTGATCAAAAAAGTCAATAGTCAGCTCCTGGTCTTCTTTGGTAAAGTAAATGCGTTTACAACTGCCGGTGGTACCGGACGAGCGCAGGGTAACAATCCGGGCAATCTCCTGCTGGCCGGTGCAGACGAACCGCCGGGGCTGCCCTTGAATATCCTGCGCCTCGGTAAAAGGCAGCCGGGTCAACTGTTCGTAACCGGTAATATCACCGGGGTCCACCCGGCTCAATTTTTCCCGGTAATAACTGCTTTTTGCTTTTACGTAGGCGATGGTTTGGCGTACCCGGTGAAACTGGTAAGCTTCCAGTACTTCCCGGGATAATCCCGTCACCGGCACACCGATCTTGCCCGCCATCCAAATGTCCAGGGGGTTACCAGGCAACTTTTTCACCTCACGGTTACGGCTCATCCAGCTCTAATAGCTCCAATACTTTATCGTAAGTGGCTGCCAGTATCCTGGGGCATTTCAGCATGCGGTTCAACTCGTCGTCCTGCAGGATGTCGTCGCAGGTGATCCCGCCGTGCTCCGCCTCGAATTCCTCCCGAAACCACTCCACCAGTTCATTGACCAGCAGCTTGCGCCGCTCCGGCTCATACAAAGCAATCAGCAATGCGGCCCCGCTCAAGATACCGCACACCATCCCTGCATGCAGCCCGTCGCAGAGCCCGGCCGCCGCATGTACCAGTTCCGGGTTATCTTCCCTCTCTCCATCTTCTAAACCCATCTTGATGATGATCTGGCTGCAGCAGTAGTCTTGCTGCTTCAGGGCGGCGATACGGGAAAGCTCCACCATGCACCACCACTCCTTTTAGCTGGATTTCTTTTCCGCCACTAGTAGAAAATAGCCCGGCTTCCATCCCTTGATTTCTTTACAGCAAGCTCCCCGGTTTTCTTTTTTGTTCAGCAAGCATGTCCACAGGGTATCGGCGGTGCCGTGTTTCATGATGCTGTCCACCACCAGCTGGACCAGGTAGCCGGAATGATCCTCCCACACCAGGACCTTAAAGCCGTACCGGTCCAGCAGGGCCAGGATCCCGTCCTTGGTCTGGATGGAATCCTGACGATTACGGTAGTAAATATCGGTAATGATCAATTTCCCCCCTGGTCGGAGCACCCGGAACACCTCTTTTAACAAGGCGTCCTTATCATCAATGAGGCCGAAAGTACACTCCATTAAGACGCCGTGCAGGGAACAATCGGCGCAGGGCAGGTCATCGCCCCGGCCCTCCTCGATGGGTAAATCCGGGTATCTTTCCTGGCCTTTTTGGATCATGACGGGGGAGGCATCAATCCCCAGGGCCTCCAGCCCGCATGCTTCCACCAGGAACCGGACGGTTTCCCCCGTGCCGCAGCCGATATCCAACACCCTGGCTCCTACCGGGAATTGACAGTAGGAAAGGGCTCGTTTGGTCAGTTCCAGCCCACCGGGCCGCAAGGTGGCACCGGTGACTTGAGCCAGGGAACCGTCTTCATAAACACTCAGGCACTGTTTTCCCATACCCGCCAAATCCCCCGCTAATGCTCTTCGCCATCACAGCCGGCACCGCAAGCGTGGCCGTGAAAGAAGTGCTCCATACTGCCTTCGTAATCACAAATAATCTCCAACTGGAGTTTTTCCATCAGGTCCAGTGCTTCCTCGGCAGTATAACCGGCGCCGCGGTACCTGGTAATTTGCTCCGCCGCCAGGAGTTCAAAGGGTTCTCCTTCGATGAGCCCGGTAATCAGGGCTTCGCAGTCATGTTCCTTTACCAGCCGGGCCAGGTCCAGACCCAATTCATCTTGTTCCAAGTCGTGGGCAAAAGCTTCGAAATCCATGGTCTCCATATCCACAATCAATAAGTAAGCGCTCTTGGCAAACTCCCCGGCCACGCGACTGGTCAATGTATTCCCATCGGTAGCAACCGCAATTTTCATAGTTTTTCTCCTTTGCTGGTATTTTGTCCTTCCCGGTATAAGAAACGGCCATCCCGGCTGGACAGGTTGTACGCACAAAAAGGAATGATTTTTCCTCCTGCTATGAAATGCAGGCTGCAGTCCTGCAGGCGCTCCAAATCCAAGTTGCCGGCATCTTGGAAAGCCACGCAGGTGATGCTTAAACGGTAGTTGCGGAGCCGTTCCAGCAGCCGGTCCCAACTGGCATACGGACTCTGCTCCGGGTTATCTTGGCCGCAGCCACAGTCCCGGCCCGGCAGTCCCCAGCGACTGGCAATATATTTCCGGGCCTGCTCAATGGTTGCTTCCTCTCCCCGCGGGCCGCAGCAATTAGATTGTTTCTGCCTTAAAGGGGTTAAGGTGCCGTCCTCCTGCAGGAGGTAATCGCCGTGGAAAGAGCACAGGCAATGCTTGCTGCCGGTGGGCGCGAAATCCGCCGCTCGCATCACCCCGCCGGTCTGGTCTTCAATAGCCTGCATTATTTCCGGCAGCGTGACCCGGTCCCGGTCCTCCGGTTCACCCGGATAACGGCCGAAATAGCTGACCGGCTGGAAATTGACGCCCCTGATCACCGGCAGTCCCTCCAAAGCGTAACCGATGATTTCACCGATATTGCCGGCGTTAATACCCGGCACAATGGTAGGCACCAGCACCACCGGAAGCCCTTCCCGGGCACAGTTTGCAATCGCCCTCCTCTTGACCTCCAGCAAAGGGCGCCCGCGGATCGCTTCGTATATTTCATCCCTAGTACCGTCAAACTGCAAGAAGACGGTGGACAAGCCCGCCTCTTTCAGGGCCGTCACGTAACCGGCATCCTTCGCCAAGCGGAGCCCATTGGTATTGAGCTGGATAAAGGGAAAACCCATCCTGCGGGCCAGGGCCACAATCTCCGGCAGGTCGTCCCTTTCCGCCGGCTCCCCCCCGGACAGCTGGAGATTGCATTTGCCGGCGGTTTCCATTAACAGCCCCAGCTCCGCCTCGATTTCCCCCAGATCCGGGTCCGCCTGGGCATCCCGGCCGGCATCGGCGAAACAAATGGGGCACTTCAGGTTGCACCTTTGCGTCACCTCCAGCAAAACACAACAGCTTTGCTGCCGGTGGTCCGGGCACAAACCGCAATCATAAGGGCATCCTTCCTCCACCGGGGTCAGGGTTTTCGGAGGATGCACCACCCGGCTGTTGACCCGGTACCAGGTGGCGAAATCCGGTTGGCCCCGCCAGATGACGGTCTTACAACTGCCATGGACCGGGCAGTCCTTGCGCAGGTAGACGTCGCTGCCCTCTTGCACCCGTTCTGCCGGTATTCTCGCCAGGCAGACCGGGCAGACACTTTCCGTTAAACCGATTACTACCGCATCATTACTCATAAAAGGCCTCCACCGTTATTTGTCTTCCAGCTGCTCCTCCACTTGGGCCATCCTGCCTTCCGCCAGTTCCTGGGGAATGAAAACCTTGCAGCATTTAGGGCAGGCCGGCACATCGTGAGAAAAAGTATGGCCCAGGTAATTAAACACCTTTTTTTGCATTTGCAGTTCCGCCTGGCATTTAGCGCAGATCCATTTTCTTCCCGCCGTGTCCACCGCCGTCATTCCCCCTCACTAAAGCGAATCCGGTGCGAGTATGCAGCGAAAACCTCATAGGTTCCCGGAGCCGCTTCCCGATACTGGACCCAGTAAGTAACCACCGGCTTGACCAGGCTGCATAAACACATGCCGTCGCCGGGATCATAGAATTTGTCGCCGGCATCTTCCGCCCGCCAGATGGCCTCCTTGAGTTCCGCCGCCGAGATGAGATTTTCCTCCATCTTTTGCTGGATTTCCTCGCTGATGACCAGCTTCAGCCCGTCCCAGGGATGGGTTTCGGGTTCAAAGTCCAGACCCCATTTCGTCTTGAGGAGTTCCTTTTTCACTAGCAAGCTGTTCTCCCTCTTTTCCAGCAGCGTAGGTATTTTACCTTCAGGCTGGAGCCCGAAAACTAAATCAAGCACGTGAGCACATGCTTTACCCCGGGAAGCAAAAACCTCCCGGCAGTTGGCGCAATAAACGATATAGGGCCGGTCACTGGCCGCAGCCCGGTTTTGGGCGATTTCATTATATAAAGACGGGTTAGCCGCGCGAATATGCCCCCCATAACCGCAGCAGCGGTTCCGTTCCTCCAGTTCCCGGAGGGAAATTCCGGCTTTACTGGCAATGCCGCGGACGGCTGACTGCATCCCGTCATGGTCCCTGGCGGCGCAAGGGTCAAAGACCGCCGCCTCGGCCCAGGCAGCGGCAGGTACCGGTTCCTCCCGGCGGGCCAGCAGTTCGTACAGGGAAACCCGGTTGATTTCCGGCAGGAACAGGCTGAACACCAGCTGGCAGGTGGCACAAGCAAAAACCAGGGTGGGTTCTCCCATCTCCCGCCAGACCTGCCGGATCTTCTCAATATGGGCCTGCAGCCGCCCGTCATCGCCGGCCCAGTAGGCAGGGGCACCGCAGCAATTCAGGATCAACCCGGCATCATAAGCGCCTGCCAGGAATTCATAGGCTTTCACCACATGGGCCGGATTGGAAGCCCCCAGCTGGCAGCCGGGAAAAAAGGCATAAGTGCATGTTGTCCGTCCCCGGGGAGCGGACGCAAACGCTCCTTCCGTGGCAGCGAATTCCATTTCCCGCAGCCAGAAGTCATGAAAGGCCGGGGGAGCCGTACCGGCCTGCACCCGCGAAACCCTGGACAACTGGAACAAACCGCCCAGGTCCACCTCCTCAGGGCAAACGGATTTGCAGTACCCGCAGATATTGCAGGAATATGACTGCCTGGTAATGGCGCAGGTAAAGAACGGTGGCTGGGCGTTAGCGTCATTATATACTTCCTGGGCGATCTTGTGGGGAACCTTGCGGTAACGCTTGAGCATCTCACAGGCATTCATACAGGCTGCGCAATCACAATGGAGGCAACGCTGGGCCTCTTGCCTGGCTTCCTCCTCCGTATACCCCTCCGGACTTGACGGTACCACCCGGGGCACGGAAACGGCCCCCTCATGTTTGAGATAGTGGGCACAACTCTCCTTTTCCTGGACCGGCAGTTCCGCTCTACCGGTTTGAACGAAGGCCTCGATCAGGTTGGCCACCCCTTTGCCCTGGGCTATCCCTTCCATCAGGGTGGCCCCCACCAGGGTGCCCCCCATAAAGACTTTAGGCACGGCGGTGGTAAATTGCTTAGGCTGCCAGCTCTCCAAAAGCCCAAAGTCTTCCCCGCCGGCACCGGTGGCCACATAAACGGCGTCAAATTCCTCCAGTTCCGCCAGGCTCTTAATCTCCGTGCCGAAACGAAAATCCACGTCATACACGGAAAACTGCAGGGCGATCTCCCGGTCCATCTCCTCAAAGCGGGGATGCGTGCGCAGGACCCCGCCCCAGTCCCTTTCTTTCTCAAATACCTTGACTTGATAGCTTTTCTGGGCCAGCATCAAAGCACAAGAAAGACCGGCCACCCCTGCACCGACTACCGCAATCACCTGCTCCTTCGGTTTGATCGCATAGACTTCCGGTTGCCGCTTCTTGGTGTATCGCAGGCAAGCCGCCTCTAACAGGCCGAGATCAATGGGTTCATCATTGAGCTGGGTGCGCTGGCAATGGGCTGTACACGGCCGGTCACACAAAATGCTGACAATACCCGGAAACACAACGGCATTCCTGAAGGTCTTATACGCGGCAGCCCACCTGCCCCTGGCAATTTGCTGCAAGAAAGCACGTATATCCAGGCGAAAGGGGCAGGCCAGGGTGCATGAAGCCGGTTCTCCTTGGAAACACCTCGCTGTAAAGGCAGTTGCTTCCTCAAGCTTCAAAGGGCATCATCCTTTTCACAAAATAAATGTACCCAACCGCTTGTTAAGATCAGGGCAGGATTTCCCGGTAACAACCCGGGAAACCCTGCCTCGATCCAGGTCTCCTTAGATAGGATTAGCTTTGATTTCCTCCAGTTCCTCCTCAAAATCGGAGCCGAGGAAATATTTCTTGGGTTTCAGGTCTTCGCCCCGCTGCTTGGCTTCCCAAGCGGCTTTGACTTTATCCGGTGTGGCGGGCAGTTCATAGATCCGTACGCCGCAAGCGTTATTGATGGCGTTGATCACGGCCATATGGTTACAGGACTGGAAGCACTCCGAACAACCACAGGAGCCGTGGGGTCCCGCCGGCCGCGGTCTCTCCACAAAAATGAGATTGATGTCATCGGGGATCATGTCAATGGTGGGGATACCGCAACCTACCATATTGCCGTGCTTGTCGTCGGGCTGGTAATCCTCGCTCAGGGCGTAACCAATGCTGTGGGACAGCCCGCCGTAAGCCTGACCTTCCACGGAAAGCCGGTTGCCGATGGTACCGACGTCAGCGGCGCAGGTGAACTTCAGGACTTTCACCTTACCCGTATTGACGTCCACCTCCACCTGGGCCAAGTTGACGCAGTACATATAGGTCGGGTTCTTCTCGCCATGACCCGTATTGGGATCCAGTCCAGGCGGCAGGCCGATATTGAACTGGTCATAATGTCCCACATACTTGGTCGGGATGCCTTCCGCTACCATCTCCTCATAGGTCCGGTAGGTGCCATCGGGTTTACGCATGGCATCCATCAGCTTCTTCGCTGCATCCAGGGTGGCGTTACCGCCCATGTAGTGGGAACGGCTGGCTGCCGACAGGCCGCTGTCCGGGCAAATGGCGGTGTCATTCATGACCAGGCGAATCTGTTCCGGCTTGACACCTAACGGTTCCAGGGCTTTCACCGCATGGGTCAGGGAACCGATGTCACCGCCTTGGCCCACGTCCTGCCAGGTATTGTACAGGGTGAAGGTGTTGTCCGGGTTCAGTTCCAAGGCCACTTCGCAGGAGTCAAAGCAGCCGATGGTGATGAGGAAACCGCCCATACTCAACCCGACACCGACGTGCCTGCCCTCTTTCTTAGCGGCCTCTGCTTCCGCCTTGTACTGGTCATAGTAGGGCTTGATCTTCTGCAATAATTCCGGGAATACCTCGTAGTCATACAGGGGTGCGCTGTTAATGCTGGTATCGCCCGGTTTGGCCAGGTTCTTCCACCGGAACTCCCACGGGTCGATGCCGGCCGCTTCCGCCGCCATGTCGATCAAGGCTTCCGAAGTTGTGAAGATCTGGGGACCGCCGAAGCCGCGGTAGGGTACGCAGTAAGCCTGGTTGGTGGAACCGCCGCGGGCCAGGGCTTTAATATTCGGAACGTTGTAGCCCAGGAAAGCCACGTTCAAAAGGTTGTTGAAGAGGTGTTGGCCGTGACCGGCATAAGCACCGTGGTCCAGGGCCACATCATATTCCACGGCAAGGATCTTGCCTTCTTCATCCACGGCAATCCGGCCGTTGCAGTAAGTAGCGGACCGCTTACCGGACAGGTGGTTGAACTCTTCATAGCTGAGGGTCAGGGTAACGGGCATATTCAGGTTCTGCACCGCCGTGACTGCCAGGGCATAGGTATGGGGCGCGCAGGAATAACCGAAGGAACCGCCGGTCGGGTTCATGATCATGCGGATTTGTTCTTTAGGAATACCACAGGCCCGGGAAACCCCTTCGGCACACTCAGTCAGGGCTTGGCACTTGCTTTGGATGGTCATATACCCATCGGCGTCGACGTATGCTTGTACTACGTCCGGTTCAATGGGCAGGTGCGGCTCGTGCTGCGAATGGAAGCTGCCCTCCGCCACATGTGGTGCTTTCTCAAACAGCTCTTCCGTATCCTCACCCTTGAACAGGGGCTGCACCATGTAGAAGTTCGGCAGGTCGTCAAACAACTGGATAGCGTTCGGTTGTGCCGCTTCCGGGAAGGTCAGGTAGGCGGGCAAGACTTCCAGTTCTACTTTCACCTTCTTCGCTGCCGCCCGGGCATGCTCTTCCGTGTCCGCCGCCACCAGGGCCAGCACGTCGCCCCGCTTGCGGACTTTTTTGTCGCAAATCACGGGGAACTCGGTGACGCCTTTCCCTTTACGGCGCGGTACCAGCGGCGGCCCGGTCAAAATGTTGGTTCCCTTCACGTCTTTGGCCAGCATCACTTTATACACGCCGGGCATCTTTTCTGCTTCGGAAATATCGATGCTCTTGATATTAGCATGAGGTACATCGGACAGTACCACCGCCAGGTGAGCTACGCCTTCCGGCATCTTCAGCTTGATGTCATCACCGTAGTCCGCCAGGCCGCACACTTTAGCCAGGGCCGTCGGTCTGGGACGACGGGAACCGTAGATATCTTTTTCTTTAGAAGCATCATAAGTAATATCTTCCATGGTGGCCTCTCCTCGCAGCACTTTGGCCGCGGCCATCACTGCGTCCACGATGGGTTTGTAGCCCGTACAACGGCAGACGTTCCGGTGCTGTCTAAACCATTCACGCACTTCTTCGCGGGTAGGATTGTTGTTTTCCATCAGCAGTGCATAAGCGGACACGATAAAGCCGGGGGAGCAGAAACCGCACTGGACACCGCCGTAGGTAATCATGGCTTGTTGAATGGGATGCAAATGCTGGGGTGTGCCGATGCCTTCAATGGTAATGATCTTGCTGAATTCCGGCACGTTTTTCATCTTCCTGGCGCAAGAGCGGATAACCTTGCCGTCCAGGATCACGGAACAAGCCCCGCACACGCCCGAACCGCAGCCGATTTTGGTCCCGGTCAAGCCCATCCGGCGCAGCACCACGGCCAGCGAGTCGTTTTCAGGATCGCACAACACCGGCCTGTCCACGCCATTGATGTTCAACATGATCCTCTTCAGTTTCTTCAATTGTCCCACCCTTTCTTTAATAGTGTTTGTGTGAAGCAATTTGAGAAATCTGATCAATCCCGGGATTTAACCCGTATTACGACACCCTGTCACCGCCTACCCCCTTCTCAGTTTCATTACTCTGACACGCTCAATCCCTATTGGTTTACATTTGCAAAATATGTGCCAGTAGTGGGACCCCTGCTAAATCAAGGTTTCCGGCGGAATGTGTCCAATTTCACAACCCGGTGCGGTATAAATCCTCCCTCCCACTGGACCACTATTTGAGACAGGTGTATCATTTTAGAACAATACCATCCGTCTTTACCCTTCATAAAGAATGACTGACCGGCCATAATTAATACCAAAGAGGCTCGAGTACCCTTTTTCTTGATCGGGGGCAGGAAATGCCCAAGACTTAACGAATTAGATGCTATAATGCTTGGACTAAGTCGTCCTGCGATGGAGGTGAAAAACATGACCCAATGGCGTTGTTCCATCTGCGGTTATACCCTGACGGAAGAGACACCACCGGAAGTATGCCCCATGTGCAACAATCATTGTTCTTTTGTGGACAATACTTGCTATATACCCGATTGCGGTAAAGTGGAATCCGATAGCCAAGGCTAGGAGGTGCTGGTGATGTGGAAGATTTTTAAAGCGGCAGAAATCGTGGAGTTCGCCGTCCGGATTGAGCAAAACGGTTATACCTTCTACGAAAAGGCAGAATCTTTAGTCAAGAACCCTGCTGCCAAAGAATTGCTGGCTTTCTTGAAAGAAGAAGAGGAAAAACATGAAAAGCTCTTCCGCAGCATGATGGGCAGCCTGGAACCGGCCAACGTGCGGGAGACTTACGAAGGGGAATATGAGGAATACCTGAAAGCCCTGGTGGACAATCACGTTTTCGGCGCCGAAGGGGCGGCGGAAAAGGCCCTGGCCCGCATTGACAATGAAATAGAAGTCCTCAATACCGCCATGGGCTTTGAAAAGGACACCATCCTCTTTTTCCGGGAATTAAAGGAATTGGTCTCAGACAAGGACCGGGAAGTGGTGGACCGGTTAATCCGGGAAGAGCAGTCCCATTTGCGGAAACTGGCCCTGGTCAAAGCGGAACTGTGCACCTGCGGCGAGTAAAAAAGAGCCGGTCGTGACCTTGACCAAGGTGACGGCCGGCTCCTGTGTCCTTTGGGCGGGGCCTGATCAGGCTAGGGGCTCCTTGACCAGGGATGCCGTGAGGGCGAAACCCAGGCCCAGAGCCAGGTATGGGAACAGCTCATAGCGCAGCAAGGCCAGCAAAAACTCCTGCACCAGCGGGGGCAGCTTAACGCCATGCAAGGCTAAACCGAAAAGAAGCAGTACCGCCAGCAGGGGGACGGCAACGGACCCCAGCATAGCCTTGTTCAACTGCCATAGGCCCTCTCTCTTGCTTTCCCGAGCCAGGCTCCAGCTGCCGAGAAACAATCCCACCACCATCCATCCCGCCA
>DULZ01000104.1 GCA_012840125.1 Clostridia bacterium
AAAATATCATAACTGATTTAACTCAGTTATTACCTTCACTTCAAGTTCAATCGGCTCTATCGAGCCCTATAGCGCTAGGCATGTGCTCCATTCCACTGTTCAGTTTTCAAAGACCTGCTCCTTACGGCGACAAAGCTTATTCTACCACGCCGGGTCGCCTTGCGTCAACCCTTTCTTGTCGCCAATTTCTGCCGGCCATTGTGAGCCGACGGTGACTATCTTAACACGTCCTCAAATACTTGTCAACCCTTCAAAACAGAAAACCGTGTTTAAACAAGGCTGGACAGCACCGAAACCCGCGGTATGATCCCCAATAACTTCTGATCCTCATCCAGTACGGCGATGGGATACTTGCTTTCCGTGGCGATGGGGATCAGCTCTTGTACATAAGCGTCAGGGTGAGTGGTAAAATAGTCTTTCTTCAAGATATCGCCCAGCCTTTTGTTTTCCTTCAAAGCTTTGATGGCATCGTCAATAGTCACCAATCCCTGTAGCCTGCGTTCGTGATCCACCACAAACACGCTGGAAATACCGCTTTGCTCCATCTCCTGAATCGCAAAGGCCAGACCGTCTTTAAGGGATACTAAAGTCGATGGTCTAAACATGATGTTTTTGGCCTGCAAAACCTTGGAACGATCTATATCCCGGACAAAGTTCTTGATATATTCATTCTTGGGATTAGACAAGATCTCTTCCGGGGTTCCTATTTGCTCGATAATCCCGTCTTTCATGATGGCTACTCTATCCCCAAGTCGAAACGCTTCATTAATATCGTGGGTGATGAAAATAATAGTCTTTTTTACCTTGGCCTCTAAATCCAGCAGCTCCTGCTGCATTTCCCTTTTGATTAACGGGTCTAAAGCGCTAAAGGGTTCATCCATCAGGAGAATGTCGGGATCATTGGCCAAAGCCCGGGCCAACCCCACTCGCTGCTGCATCCCGCCGCTAAGCTCATTGGGATAACGGTCCTCCCAACCGGTCAAGCCCACCGTAGCCAGGGTTTGCCTGGCGATTTCGTATCTTTCCTTCAACGGTATGCCCCTTATCTCCAAGCCGTAAGCTACGTTATCGAGGACCGTCCGGTGGGTAAACAACCCAAAATGCTGGAAAACCATGGCTACCTTTTTTTGGCGAAACTCTCGAAGCCGGGCCCGATCATACTCTACAATATTCTCCCCGTCAACAATTACTTTTCCTTCCGTGGGACGGTTAAGGAGGTTAAGGCAACGAATTAAAGTGGATTTCCCGCTGCCGGACAAGCCCATGATGACGAATACTTCTCCTTCGTTGACCTCAAAAGAAACATTATAGACCCCTACGTATGCCCGGTATCCCGGAGTATTTTCTCTTTAGATGCCCCGCGTTTCACGAGAGGCAGGATAGCTTTAGGGTTTTTGCCAAATATTTTCGTTAGATTTTCAACTTTTACTTTCGGGGCCATGTTATCCCCCTTCCTATTCCGGATACTTAAAGCGTTGGGCGATCCCCTGCGTCATGCGGTCAATAATGATCGCCAGGAAAACGATACTGATCCCGGCTTCAAAACCCTTGGCAATATCGATATGCTGGATGGCCCGCAAGACTTCCAGCCCCAGTCCGCGGGCTCCAATCATCGAACAGATTACGACCATGGATAGGGCCATCATGGTTGTCTGATTAATGCCGGTCATAATGGTGGGCAATGCCTGGGGAAGCTGAACTTTGGTCAATGTCTGCCAACCGGAGGAACCGAAAGACAGGGCGGCCTCCACCATTTCTTTTGACACCCGGCGAATACCTAAATCGGTCAGCCGCATAACCGGGGGAATAGCATAAACGGTGGTAGCAAAAACGGCAGGCACCTTACCCATATCGAACAGCATTAACGCCGGGATCAAATAGACGAAGCTGGGCATGGTCTGCATGGCATCCAGGACCGGGCACATCACAGCATTAAACCTGTTACTATAAGCCATAAGGATCCCCAAAGGAATGCCCAACGCCAAAGAAATAGCAACCGAAGCCAATACAATGGCAATGGTCATCATCATATACTCCCATAAGCCAAAGGCACCCACCATGAAAACCAGAAAGGCAAAGGTCAGTCCTGCTCTCATGTTTCTGAGTTTCCAGCCAAGGAGAAAAATGACCAGCAAGAACAACCACCAAGGCAACCAGAGCAGGAATTTTTCCATGCGAACCAGAAACCACAGTATTCCACTGGAGATAACATCAAAGAGTTCCCCGAAATCCCGCATCAACCATTTGATAAACATGTCTATATATATTCCGATTTCCCACCTGATTGTCTCAGGAAAACCGTTCATTTAGCACCAGTCCTTTGCTGTAAAAAGCCTTAGAGAGTCTCTTTAACTCTGGCGGCAACTTCCGCAGGAACCCAGCCGGTCCAAAGCTCCTCATGCTCTGCCAAAAACCACCTGGCCGCCTCTTCGGGACCTACTTCATTTTCCTGCATGTAAGCCAGGGCCTCGTTGGTCAAGGCACTGCTGGTTTGATAGTTTTTCAGAAACTCAGCCACCTCAGGTGCAGTCTTGGGCACATCCTTGTGGACCACTACTGTACAGGGAACTGTGGGGAATTCACACCGGTAGCCGTTATTCCACAATTCATCACTGTAGGGTTCATCAGCCAGTAGAGTCATATCCAGAAGACCCATAATCCAGGTGGGTTCCCAATAATAGCCTAACCAGGGCTCACCGTTCTCGTATGCCCTCAACATGGATGTAGCCAAGGCCGCATCTGAACCGGGATTATAATAGTTGTAATACTTATCCAACCCATAATTGCGCACTTTTTCTGCCAAAATGGTATCTACTTCCCAACCCGGTATTGCTCCAAAAATCCGTCCCTTGGTCGGTTCCTCGGGATCCTTAAACAGCTCCCAGTATTTGGGC
Source organism: Clostridia bacterium (assembly GCA_012840125.1). Classification (NCBI taxonomy): domain Bacteria; kingdom Bacillati; phylum Bacillota; class Clostridia; species Clostridia bacterium. Next base: position 2,895 of record DULZ01000104.1, read on the forward strand.
AGATCGTGAATGGAATGCAAATCAGGGGCCAAAGGCTCAATCCCCCGTTCCGGGTCCCCTTTAATCAAGTAGGTGGGCACATAAAGTCCCTGAACATTGTCGTCAAAATTAACAGATAGCTCAATCACATCACCGCTGGCAACGGCCGGCTCGTACAGCTCTTTAATATTGGAGGTCCATGCCTCCATGTAAATGTCAATGGTACCTTTCCTCAAAGCGTCAAAAGTAATCGGTGTGGAGCCTTCGATGATTTCCGTCGGGTACCCGTACCCGTTCTCGATAATGATTTTTGCTACGTAATTGTGGAACTGAATACTGTCCCAACCGGCATCAGCAAAGACCAGCGTCTGTTTCTCTGCCTCCCCCTGCCCCCTCTCCTGCTGGCCGCCACATCCTGCCACCAGCACCAGCAGCAAACCTATGATCAATACCAAGACATTCCATCGCTTCACTCTGTTTCGCAGAACCAACACTTTTTTACATACCCCCCCCCCAAAAAAAGTATTGACATCATGACTATACGAGTTCCCAGCCGCAACAAGACTGAAGGTTATATCACTATAGTCAGATGTCTGTATTTCTCTTTCTATACGTAACGGCCACAGCCCTTTAAATCATCGGATTTTTTTCTTGGTAATTCTTTAAAAAAATTTTTTTGAGCTTTGCTATGGTATATGGCCAACTGCGTTTTTGTTAAGAACTGACGTTTGGACGGATAACACGCCATACAGACCAATGAAACAGAATTTGCGGCAGATATCTCACCGGACGGAACCTAGGATAAAAGGTATTTCAGCCATGCAGCTTTGTTCCGTAACAAAAGTAGCTGAAAACTATAATCATAGGTAACAGTGCCGAGCCTAACAGAGCCCAGCAGGTGACACCGGATGTATGGCCGGCTGCGGCTTCTTCAGACCAAAACTGTCACTGTCAATCCGCCTGAATTCAAAGTCAACGGTGCCACCTCCAGCTTATTTCATTTCATACCCATTGCTCCTCCTTAAAAAACCCCGCCTGTTTATGGCGGGTAATTTATCAGTTGGCACCTCCTCCATTCCGAAACATATGGCTTTTGGCAATGAAAAAGCTTGGTTGCCTCCTGAACCAAGCCAAATAACGATCTTTTTAGCAAAACACTTTCGCCTTCTCAAACGGTACCAACTGCTGTCGTTCTGACAGCTTTAGTTACAGTATTAATTATGCATAACGGAAAAACCATTTGAGCCTCCTCATGGAAAAGGGGATCGGCGGACTTTCCCCTGGGCGAAAAGGGTGGCTTCTATTGTCTCTAATGATTATTAGGAGTAGGAAACGGAATCACAACTTTGATACCGTTTAACTCTTGCACAGTTACCGGAATCCCGTAGACTTCATGAATGGTTTCGGCCGTCATGACTTCCATCCCACCGTAGCGGAAAATCCGGTTATCCTTCAGGAATAAAAACTTGTCACAATAACGCAGGGCAAGGTTTAGGTCGTGAATAATCAAAAGCACAACAATTTGCTCCGTCCTGGCAATTTCCCGGATAATGCTTAATACTTCATACTGGTTGCAGAGATCCAAATTGCTGGTGGGCTCATCTAACAGCAGCACCTGCGGCTGTTGCGCCAGGGCCCGGGCCAGCATGACTTTTTGCAATTCCCCTCCGGAAAGCTCATCAATATAACGCAGGGCGAAATCCTCCAATTTCATGCGCTTAATAATTGATTCGACAATGCGAAGGTCCTCCTGGGTAGGCTCAAATTTAATATACGGCTTGCGGCCCAGCAGAATAGTGTCAAATACCGTAAACCTGTCTCCCCCATGGTGCTGGGCCACGTAAGCCAGGCACTTGGCCACATCGTTGCGTTTGAGCTTCCGGGTATTTTGCCCGTTGACATAGACTACTCCCTGCTGAGGTTCCAAAATCCGGTTAAGGCATTTGATTAAAGTACTCTTGCCTGCCCCGTTGTTTCCCAAAATGGCGGTGCATTCACCCTTGGAAGCCTGAAAATCAATACCGGTTAATATTGGTCGATCCTGCCTATAGGAAAAGGACAATTCTTGCACCTGGATCATCTTCTGGTCCCGACCCCCTTGAACACAAGATAAAGAAACAAAGGTGCACCGAGAAAAGACGTTATGGCCCCAATCGGGAGAACCACCGGAGCCACTACCAGCCGGGCCGCCGTATCGCTGGCTACCATTAGCAGTGCTCCCATCAGGCCCGACGCCGGCAGCAAATACCGGTAGTCATTGCCGATCACCCGCCTCATCAGGTGAGGCGCAATCAGCCCGATAAAATTGATAATACCGACAAAAGAAACGATGGTGGAGGCCGTCAGGGAACCGATCAGCATGCCCAAGAGGCGGAAAGCGGTTACGTTAACGCCAAGTCCTTTGGCCGTTTCATCGCCCCCTTGCAAGGCGTTAAGATTCCAGCGATTAAGAGCGTAATAAACGAAAGATACGGCCACTATAACGGCCATAATGATTATTTCCGTCCAGCCGGTGCGGCCTAGATCACCGAAGGTCCAAAACACTACCGCCGCCACCTTTACATCGGCGGCAAAATACTGCATGAGGGTGGTGGCGCCGGCAAACATGCTGCTTAGAGCCACTCCGGCCAGGATCATGGATTCCGGGGTAACCCTTCTGAAGTAGGACAACCCAAGGACGATCAACGTAGACAACATAGAGCTGACGAAAGCACAGGCGCTGATGATATACGGGTTGATAATGGTGATGCCGTCCAAAGTTTGATTCTGAATGCCGGCCCCCAAAACAATGATGGCAAAGGAAGCGCCGAAAGCTGCCCCTTGGGCAATGCCTAAAGTAGATGCGGAAGCCAACGGGTTTTTCAGCAGGCACTGCATCGCGCAGCCTACCGTGGCCAAACCAATTCCCGCCAGCATGGCAGTGAGGACCCTGGGCAAGCGGTGGTTAAAAACGATAATAGATGCTTGTTTGCTGCCGCGGCCTAACAGGGTAGTTATGACCTCTTGCCAAGAAAGACCGGCAGAACCGGCACTAATCGCCAGTAAAGCGGCCAGGGCCACGGCCACCACCATCAGCAAAATGAACAGCTTTTTGTAACGGATATAGCTTCCATACGCTGTCGTGTGCTTCATCCCATTCTATTCTCCTAGGGTGATCTGCTCAAATCTCATACCATCCCGGGCCAGCCGGTCATAGAAGGGCTGACCCAACAGGACGGTAAAGATCTCGTCCGCTTTCTCAACCGGATCGATATCGGTAAACCTTTCCGGATAAATCACTTTGCCGGCATAATAAGCATTGGCAATGGCGATCTCCATATTGGTCCAATTGTAATTGTAAGATATCTGCGTATAGACTTGGCCGTTTTGCACTGCTTTCAGGCTCTGGTAAAAGGCTTTGTTCTTCCCATAGTGGTCGTTGACGAGATCCATATTGGTGGGATTAAGAAAGATGATATCCGGATCCCAAACAATCACTTTTTCCAAGTCCACTATAAACGCCCCTTGTTCGCCGGTTTCATCGGCCACGTTCTTGGCATGAATGGCGGTCAAAGGGGGATAATTGGCATGGGTACCTTCAAAGCCATGGGCGCCCCGGAAGCTCACGGCCCCCACATAGACCGTAGGTTTTTCCGCCTCGGGAATGTCCCGGGTCCGGCGATCCAAATCGGCCTGGCACTCTTTAATAAAATCAATTACTTTGGCACTTCTCTCCTCCGTACCCATGACTTGGCCAATCAATGCCAGGGCAGCATAAAAACTTTCGTCAAACATCCCTTCCGGGTAGATGCCGATGGTAGGAATACCGGTCTTTTCCGCCACGTTCTTAATCGTATTCTCATCGGTTAAGCCGATAATTACATCCGGCGCCAGGGTCACCAATTCTTCGATATAGGGCGTATCGTTAGCACCGCCGCTCCCCACGGAGGGAAGGTTCGCAAAATGCGCGGCATTGACCACGGAATAGGGCATCGCCGCGATATTTTGTTTATCCATATCCGTCACGCCCACCAACTTGTCCGCACACCCGGCGTAAGTGAGGATGCGGGCGGCCCCCCCGATGGCCGCCACGGTCTCAACTTTTTGCGGTATTTCTACCTGCCTGCCAAAGGCATCCGTCACCATGCGGGTTTCCCCGGGAGCAGGGGCAGGCGTCGAAACATCGGCAGCACATCCACCCAAAAACAAGGCCGTGACGAGGATTATCCCGAGCACCTTTTCTTTGATCATTTTGCTTTCCCCCTCTTGCCTACCAGCCTCGCGAATAATCTTTAAAACAGTCAGCACATACGGTCTTGCCGTCTTGCAGGCGCATCTTGTGCTCCGGTGCCCCCTCGCCGCAGACGGCGCAGGTGACGGTCGGAAAAATCTTAGCCTTTTCGGGTAGGTCGAATTTGGGTTCCGAAAAAGAAAAGATTTCGTCCACAGGGGCGTTTAACAAATACTCCTGCCACTCGGCCCGATCCATATCCGGACCCTTTTGTCCCTTGAGATAAACACGCAGTTTTTTCCCGGTCTTGCGTTCAAAGAAGGAAAAAGCTTGTTTTCCCGTCCCCCGGTAGAGCAAGTTTCCTTTTCCTAAAGTACAGCCGAAAATGGCCTGAACGGCATCCACCCCGCAGGCGTCGTTTTCCGTCACACAGACGATTTCTTCGTCGGGGGAAAACCCGATCTGCATTTTTTCCATGGCGGCTTCGCAAGCCTTAACGCCAATAGCCAGTCCCGGGCACTCATGCCCGTGAAAAGCAACGGCTTTGTCCCACAACTGCTTCCTCATTATTGATGGCCTCCTTATTCCCGGATATTTAAACACGCCAGTAGATGGTTGTGACCGTAGTATTGACCTCTTCATATACCAGCCCGTCTTTGGCAATGGATTGCAGGTATTGTTTTATCCTTTCCTCTTCCTCGGGAGAAAGGTCACGATATGTTTTCATCCTGTTAATATACAGGCCGTATGCCTGTTCCAGGGTCTTTTTCATCTCCCAACGCTGCTGTTCGTAGTCAAGATAGGGTAGCCGTCCCTGCTGCCATAACAACGCAAAGGCATACAGGATGTCCACATCGCTGCTTTCATGTTTTTCCTGGATACCGACCAGTTTTCTAATTTCATCCGATACCGGATCGGTACGACGGGTGGGTTTTGACCACACACACCAGCCCCGGCTGGCCTGGGAAAGCTTTAGAAAGGTACCGGCACTTTGGACCGCCGGGGTCAAACGCGCTATAACAAGATCAAATTTCCCTTCCCATTCCTGCTTTTTTAGGTCCAGTTCATGCCAGTCGGCCCATTGAAAACTGGCATTGGGTATATTTTTTTCCGCCGCCTTTTGTTTTGCTATTTCCACCATAGAGGGGGAAAAGTCAATGCCAACCACCTCTTTACAATGTGCTGCGAGGGCCAGCGCGTATTGCCCGGTGCCGCTGCCCACATCCAGCACAAGAGAATCTTGATTAAACATGTGGTGCTGCTGCAGCAGCCGCAAAAAGTGGTCATCCTCGAAGGTAGGTGCCTCGTGCTCGCCAAAGCTTTCCGCCATGGAGTTCCACATAGCAACACCGGCCTGTTTGTTTTGGTTTTTCAAAGACCATTTTTCCAAAATCTCTTCAACTGTCATTTCATCCCTCCTCACTAAGGCCAGAAAAACAAAAAACCATGAAAGTCGCTGCCTTCATGCCAGCATCCCTTCATGGTTGTTTTTCCTTCATATTTGTTTGTTATCCAAAGCTGACTTTGTCTATTATCCGCCATAGAATCTAACGGTTCGGAGCTCCATGCTCCCTTTCACAAACCTAATTTATCATATAATTCTTACAATGTCAACAAGTGGGCTACCCTTGCCAAAAAGCTTTCCGGAAAGCCCCGGCTTAGGGCTTGATATAGCAACCCCTCACAGGGACCCTTTTCCCACAAAAAGCCCGCCGGGAACCAGCCCAGCGGGGAGAAGGGGGATGAAAGAAGGGGGTATATTTTAAGTTCTGTGCCAATAGAACTTAAAACCAAAAACAAAAAACCACGAAAGCCCCTTTACTCCTGTAAAGGACAGACCTTCGTGGTCTTTATCGTTCCCAGAGTCACACTCAAAACAGCAAGAAAGGGTCTTTTTGACCCAAATGGCCTCCAAACTCCGCTAGCATGTATTCTACTATTCTACACCGTTTTAGGAAATCCTGCCCGCATGAAAGAACTTTTTTCTAAGCTCCATGATGCTGCAGCATCTCCTGTTTTTCCCCAATTATAACTATTTGCTTTGGTCTAATAAGGAATACCACACCTATTTTGGCATGCCGGGTCCACGGGGATCCTGCTGCTGAGTTCGCCCTGGTTCAGCTTTTTCCAGAATACGAGGAAAACGGGAGAATTAAAAGAACGACTTCAACGTGACGGCAAGTCAGGTGAAGCCAGCTGGGACCATACCAGCGTTCTGTAAAGCCCGTCCTCCTTGACCAGTTCGTCATGGGTTCCCACCTGCACCACCTGGCCTCCGTCCAACACCACAATTTTATCCGCGGCCATGATGGTGGACAACCGGTGGGCAATCACCAGTATTGTTTTACCCTTAAGCCGTGTTTTCAGTGTTGCCTGGATATACCGTTCATTCTCGCTGTCCAGGTTGGAAACGGCCTCGTCAAAGATAATGATCGGCGTATCTTTTAGGAGCACCCTGGCAATAGCCAAGCGCTGCCGCTGCCCGCCCGACAACCGGAAGCCCCGTTCACCCACAATGGTATCGTAGCCCTCCGGCAAGGCAGAAATGAATTCATGCGCCCGGGCGGCTTTGGCTGCCGCTTCCACCTCCTCGTCCGAGGCATGCCTTTTGCCCAGGCGGATGTTTTCCCTGACTGACGTATGAAACAGGTAAGGTTCTTGGGGGACAGCGGCAATCATCTCCCGCAGGCCGGCCAGGGAGAATTCCCGCAAATCCCTGCCGCCGATTTTAATCTGCCCGGCCGCCGGATCCCAATAACGCAGCAACAGGTTGGTGCAAGTAGTTTTCCCTGCCCCGGAGCGCCCAACCAGGGCCACGGTTTGACCCTGCTCCACGGTAAAGCTTACACCCCGGAGCACTTCGCCGGATTCCTCATGATACCCGAAGGAAACATTGGCAAATTCAATATCGTATGACCGGCAAGGGCCTCTCCCTTTTCCTTCATCCCGCACCGGGGGAGCTGCAGACAACACCGCCTGTATTCTATTGGCGGCGGCAAAAACAAGCCCCAGGCTCTGGGAAACGGTGGTCACCTCCAAGACGGGGGAAAGTACCATGGCTGAAAGAATCACTGCCACCGGATACAGGGCAAAATCGATTTTCCCGGCTCTCACCAGGCCCGCCGCTATAGCCATCACCGCCACGGTGAAGCATCCCATGGACACCTGGGCCAACAGGCTTTCCATGCCCTGCCGTCTTCCGTAGTTGTACTGGGCGGCATAAAGGTCTTGCATGGCCCGGTGGTTTCTCTCTTTATAGCGTTTTACACTGTTGAGAGTTAGGATTTCCCTCAGACCCTGTATCCCTTCAATGGTAATGGCGTTGGCCGTCGCCATCTTTTCCCGCACATCAAAGCCCTGCTCCTCCGCCTTTTTCTTCATCAGGTACGGGACCACACCAAGCACCACGGCGATGACCAGCATCAGCACAGCCAGCAGCGGGCTGATGTTGACCAGAACGGCAAATATTACCACGGTCACAATGATGGCTACTATAAAAGCCCCGAAAGTATGGGCCATGAACAATTCCAGCACCTCAACGTCGCTCACCAGGGTCTGGCCGAGCCGGCCCGTCTGTTCCCTCAGCAAATAGGCAGGAGCTAGGGCCTCAACCTTATCATATAGTGCCAGGCGAAAGTCCCGGATGGCCCTAAAGGCCACATCGTGCCCCAACCACATTTCACTGTAATACAGTACGGCCCGCAGCACAATACAGGCCAGTAGAAGGGGAAACAGCACGGGAAACCCTTCGGCCAGGCGCTGCTGCATCGCCAGGCCCACCATATAAGAAGTTAAAGCGGCAATACCGATCATGGACATATACTTGAGAAACGAGCTGGCAATGGTGAGCAGCATTTCCAGGGCGTAGGGCTTCATGGCGGCTACCAGTGCTGCCAGGTTCCTGGCCATATTTCCTTGTCTATTCATTCCGTCGCCTCCCGCTGCGCCGCAATCAGGGCCGCATAGATGCCGCCCCTGTTTAATAAATCCTCATGCTTTCCTTCTTCCACCAACCGGCCCTCATCCAGGACCAAGATCCGGTCCGCATGTTGGATCGTGGAAAGCCGGTGGGCGATGATGATGGTGGTACGGTCTTTAGTAAGTGTGTTCAGAGCCGACTGGATAAGCCTTTCGCTTTCCGCGTCAACACTGGAGGTGGCCTCGTCCAAAATCAAGATCGGGGCGTCTTTCAACACAGCCCGGGCAATCGAGATGCGCTGCCGCTCGCCGCCGGAAAGAGTCATACCCCGTTCCCCCACCACCGTCCTATACCCGTCAGGGGTTGACATGATAAAATCGTGGGCATGGGCCGCTTTCGCCGCGGCGATAATCTCCTCCTCGGAGGCGTCCGGTCTGGCCATGCGGATATTGTCCGCAATAGTACCGGTAAACAAAAAACTGTCCTGAAAGACCACGGCTATCTTGCTCCGGAGATATGCAAGGGAATAATCCCTAATATCCACCCCATTTAACAAGATCTCCCCGGAAGTCGGATCGTAGAACCGCAGTAACAGGTTGAGCACCGTGGTTTTTCCGGACCCGGAACGTCCCACAATCGCCACCGTGGAACCGGGACTAACGGAAAAGGATACATTCTTTAAAGCTTCCGCTCCTTCCCGGTAGGAAAAACTAACCCCCCGCAGCTCGATAGAAGGCAGGCCCCGGTCCAAGGAACCGGTATCACAGTGGTCCTTCTCCTTCACATCCGGCTCCGTATCAATGAACTCAAACAGTTCCTTTGCCACCGACAAACCGAGAAAGCTGGCATGCCACTGTTGGTTCAGTTCCAGCATCGGCCGGGCACACTCCGCCGCCAGGAACAGGAAGGCGGTGATGCCCGTAACCGGCATGATGCCCAGGTCGGCCCGCAAAGCTGCCACCACTACGGTGACGCTGGCCACCACGGACGTAAGCACCAGCATCAAACCGGAATTCAGCAGGGATATGCCTGTATTGCGTATGGACTGTTCATAAAACCTCGTGGCATCTTTTTTGAGTTCCATCCCTTTTTCTTGGGCCGCATTTAGAGTTTTTAAAGTTGTAATCCCTTGCACGGCGTCCACATACTGGGCCGTCAAGACCGAATAAGCACTCCAGTAATTGACGATATGGCGATTGATTAAAGGAACGGTAAGATAAGGCACCACCACGCATAACATCATGGAGGCGATAACGATTAACCCCGACACAGCATCAATCCGGCACAGGAAGGCACCCACCACCAGGCCGGAAAGAGCCACCGTTATCACCTGCGGCACATAGTTCACCAGAAAGGGTTCCAGGGATTCAATCCCATCCAAGGCCAGGGCGCTGATCTTGCCGCTCCGCTTGGCGCTTAAATACCCGGGGCCTAAATCCATGATCTTGTCCAATACCAGCAGCCGGAGTTTTCCTTTGATCTTGGCTCCCATCACCTTGCTGTAACTCTCCAACGCTAGAGAGACTACTCCTCGCACTACAATCGCTGCCAGAGCGATTGCCAGCAGCCATACTATATCTTTAAACCCACCGCCTGCCCATACCGCCGTTACAGCCATGGCCATCACAATAGCTTGCCCGATATATGTGGCACTGAGCACCAGGCATAGAAACACCTTGATCGCAATTTCCCGTTTTATCTCCGTAAGATAGCGGAGCAATCTCCAGTAGACACCCATGTCTTATCTCCTTTATCGCCAAATAACAGAACCCTCCCTATTTACGGGAAGGTTCGTTTCTTTCTTAATTATATTATTGAAACAGCTCCGGGTAAAACCCTTGCGCCAGCCTTTCCACGGTATACGCCATCCGGTTGCCGGGCAGCACGCTTTCCAGTTCGATGATGACAAAGCGTTCATTCTTGACACAGTCCAGCTGGGCCAGAGTCTCATTCGACTTGATTTCCGCTATCTTCTCTTCCACCGAAGGGGCGTCATAGTCGTGGATGACGATCACATCCGGTTCGCGGGCCAGTACCTCCTCGTAACTGACGGTAACCCAGGCCTTGTCGGTAATATCATCAAACAAGTTTTTCCCCCCGGCCAGGCTGATGAGCAGGGATTCAAAGTTGATCCCGCTGCAGGTGAACACACCGTTATTACCGCTGTCATACACCAGCACCTTGGGCGCTGCAGCACCGCTAATCTTTTCCTGAACGGCTTTAATGCGGGCTTTTTGGTCTGCCACAAAGGCCTCCGCCTGATCCTCAATGCCGAAAATCTTCCCAATATCCAAAATTTCCTGGTACTGCTGCTCCAGGGTGGTGGCTGCATTCATATAGGTGGTAATACCGTATCCGGCCAGTTCGTCAATATCCAGCCCGTCTCCGCCAAACTCCCAATCGATACCGTAAATGAAATCCGCGCCGCTGGAAATAACGGCCTCTCGGGTGGCAGAGCCATAAGTGAGCTCAGGGATGCGAGCATAATCCTCCGCATATTCCGGCAGCGGGCCGCGGCTGTGATTTCTCAGGCTGTGGCCAACAATATGATCCGTGAGTCCCAGGGCAATAAAAAGCTCGGTGCAATTGGGACCCAGGGTTAAGACTTTTTGCGGTTTTGCGGCTACCACGACTTCCCGGCCGTAATTATCGAAGGTCATTGGGTATCCGGAAGCGGCGGGGGCATCCGCCTGGGAGGGGGTCTCCGGAGTCCCTGGGCCGGCGGGTTTTCCGCATCCCGCCAAGAGTAAAGCGAGCAACAAAACCAGCAGCATGGCCGGCATCAATATCTTCTTCATGTTGTTCCTCCTAACAGTTATAATGGAGAATTCCCTTATGCCCCAACACCGGCGGGGATAAAAGTGATAGATACTTTACCGGTAATTGGATGGATGACCGTGTTGCAGCGGACGCCAAAGACCTCAAAGATGTTTTCCGGGGTGAGCACCTCTTCCGGCGTCCCGTGCAGAACAATCCTGCCTTCCTTCAGAACATAGAGGCGGTCACAGTAGAGGGCTGCCATATTTAAATCATGAATGGCCGCTAGGACTGTGACCCCCAGCCGTTTAACCAAATCAAAAATCTGCAACTGGCAGCTGATATCGAGATGGTTCGTGGGCTCGTCTAAAATGAGAAAATCACTTTCCTGGGCGATAACGCGGGCTAAGATGACCCGCTGCTTTTCACCCCCCGAAAGATGCATATAGTTGCGCTTGGCCATTTTCTCCATCCCCAGGTAGGCCAAGGCACGGCGCACCACCTGTTTGTCCCGGGCATTGTCAAATTCAAACAGCTTCTTGTGGGGACTGCGCCCCATGGCCACAACTTCTTCCACCAGAAAATCAAAGGGAACTTCATTTTCCTGTCCCAAGACTCCCAGTTTAAGGGCTGTTTCCCTGTGGCTCATGGTCAGCAGGTTCTCCCCGTCGAGGGTAACTCTCCCCCCGTCTGGCACCAGTGCTTTGTAAATATTTTTTAATATGGTTGATTTCCCGCTGCCGTTTGGACCGATCAGCCCTACGAACTCTCCCCTGTTTACATGAAGGCTGACGTCGCTGACAACGTCGTTTTCACCGTAAGAAAAGGTTAGATTTTCAATCTGCAGGCGCATTGTTTTCCTCCCTTCCAAATCTATTTCCGTTCCTGGGTCTTGCGCTTGAGCAGCCAGATAAACAACGGTCCTCCGATAATCGCCGTTAAAATACCGACCGGTAATTCCTCCGGGGCTAAAAGCATCCGGGCAGCCACATCGACCCAGATAACCAGTATCCCCCCCAACAGAGCCGCCACCGGTAAAACCCTCCGGTGGTCACCACCGACCAGGAGGCGGGTGAAATGGGGAACCATGAGACCGACGAAACCGATGGAACCGCTGACGGAAACCGTTACGCCGGCCATGAGGGAGGCGACTAGGACCAGCAGCTTTTGCAGCCGGGGTACATTCACGCCCAGGGCACCCGCACTCTCGTCCCCCAGCAGCAGGAGATTGAGGCCGCGGAAATTGATCATGAGTACCGCGGTGCAAATAAGCAGCACGGCCAGGGGCAGCTTCAGGTAGGCCCATCTCGCTCCGGCCAGGCTGCCGGACATCCAAAAGGTGGCGTTATGCAGTCCCAGGGCATTGGGGGCACTCAGCGTAATAATCCGCGTGAAACTATCCATGATCATGGAGATCACCACGCCGGAAAGCAAGAGCTGGGTGATGTTAATGCGCCCCCGCACACGTGAGATAGTATAAACCAGGATAATGGTCACGGCAGAACCAATAAAAGCACTGATGGCCAGCGAGTATGTACCGAGGAATGAAAACACGCCAAAGAGCATCCCCAACGTGGCAAAAGCGGCGGCACCCGAGGATACCCCCAGAATAAAGGGATCTGCCAGGGGATTTCTCACCAGGGCCTGCATGGTCACCCCGGTGACGGCGAGGGAGGCACCCACGACGAAACCGAGGCACACCCTGGGGAGACGGAGACCGAGGACAATATTTTGATCAAGCTGTTCCCAAGAGCGCGGTATTAACTCCCCCAATCCCGGCAGGCGGCTCAACAGTATTTTTGCCACCTTTTCAGGCGCCACGGTCACAGGACCTAAGCCCACGCCAAACAACAGCGAAATAACGGCTAGAATACTTAATACAGTCATGATCAATCCCATATTGGGGTCGGCGCGGTTAAATGCTCTTCTTAAAAAGCCGGGCTTTCTCATCAAATGTCATGTCTCCTTTGGGATCAATGCCAGTGCACGCTGGGATAGTTTGCTACCTTTTGGACAAAAAAACAGCCACCGAAGGGAACAAAACCAACGGTTTTATCCAACCTTCGTGGCTGGGTTGTACAATGGGGCCATATTGGTTTAACCGCAAAAATTATGTTTTATGATTTATGATAACGTGAGGTGCCGTTCCTCTGGCACATTTGACTTTCATAGTCAAAATTTTTATGCAAATTGATTATACAAAAAGACTTTGGTATTTGTCAATGACACATTTATTCCACCCGTATCACATAGCAGGAAGCCATTCTTCCATCTCAAAGAACGGCCGGCCTGGCCTGCGCTCCTCTTTAACCCTCCGCCGGGGACGGAGCACAGGGCAATCTACTCCCTGTATTGCATTTTCCCGGCAACCTGCTAGGCTTTTTTCTTTTTGTTGAAGACAACGGCAATCACGGCGGCCACAGCAGCCACAGCCGCCACCACAGGGCCTTTCGGGATGGCTCTTTCCTCCGCTCCTTCCGTATAAACCGCCCGGTGGCCCATCCCATCGCCGGCTACGGCCCGGTAAACGGCCAAGTTTGCATCAAAATGGTATTTGCCTTCCTCATCCACCAAGCCTCTGGCCAACTCGCGGCCCTCTTGGTCATAAAGAACAACTTCCGTCCCGGGTGAAAAACCGCCCCCGTCGTACTCCACCCGGAACACCCCCGGCGCTTCCAGTCTCAACGACATGCCATGAGCATAGGCGACACCGGGAATGAGCAGCACCAAGGCAATTAAGTAAATACATAATCTTTTACTCAGCACCGGCTAAATCTCCCCTTCCCGCAAGAATCCAGTCAGGTTTGTGTTTTGCTATGAACCTTACCGCAAAACCGGTAATAATTCCCTCCACGGCCACCAGGGGCAGGTGGCCGGCGACCGCTATTTTCGCCACGGAGAAATCCCCTTGGGCAAAGCGGGGATCGGTCATGGACAGGATAAGGATTAAAATCACCACCGTCATGACCACCGACCATCCGCCGGCTATTCCTCCCCGGAGAGCAGCGTTTTTGACAGGCAGGTGGCGGAACAGCAGATACGACAAGTAACCCGGTATGGCCAGCAGGACGGTGTTGGCACCTAGGGTGGTTAAACCCCCATGCCTGAATAATAGAGCTTGCAACAATAACGCCGGGAAAAAAGCCAAAGCCGCTCGCCTGCCCAACAAGATGCCGATTAACCCGCATAGCAAAGGATGCACGGAAGTGGGAGGTACCGGAATGGAAATCAGGGATACCCCAAAAAAGGTCGCCGACAGCAGGCTGATTTTCGGGATATCTTCATCCTGGATGCCTTTTAAGCCAACAGCTAACCCGCCCAGCGCCGCCGCTGACGTTACCGCCACCACCGGAGTACTCAATACACCGTCGGCTAAATGCATGAACACACCCCCTTGATCCGGCAGGGCCGGCTCCCCTCCGCTCCCGGCGGGAAGCCGGCAGCTTCACCCTCTAGCTGCCGGGCTATATTTTCCCATCAATAATCAGGACGACGGTGAGAACTGCAATCCACAAGGAAGACTTGATCACCAGTTCCGGAGGCAGCCTTTTATCGCTCTTCTCCCGGCCCTCAAAACCCCTGGCTTGCATAGCTCGAAAAACTCTCTCCCCATGTTCGCTGCTCTTGAGGAAGAAACCGCCGATCCATTCCCCGAAAACACCAAGGTGCGACCATCCCCTCCTTTCATACAGCCCCCGGCTGGCCAGAGCTCTTCTCCCTTTTTCGATGTCTTCGTACAGCATGTGAAAGTACCGGAAAGTAAGCGCAAGGATCCGGTTAAAAACCGGAGGTAACCCCAGCTGCAAAACGCCTTCTACCAGGTATAAAGCCGAGAACCTGGCTAAAACCGTCCCTAGCAGAATAGAGGAGATCAGGATCTTGCCGGCAATTACCAGCACAAAATCCACTTCTCCCAGCGTACCTGTGAGCAGGTAACTAATTGCTTGAGGAGCCAGGAGCAAGATAATAAATGGCATCACCGGCTTCATAAACCTGGGGACATATCTGTCCTCTGACACCATGAGCGAATAAATGATGACCAACACACCGGTTACAACCAGCAGCCGGTAAGTACTGATAAAGGAAATGTAAAACAGGACAATAAATAAGCTGACCACAGTGGTCTCCGGGCTGTTTTTTCTCCCGGCGGCAATACGGCTCATCTTCCTCTTCCCCCGCAAGCGAAAAAAATGAAAAAGCCCGGCTGCTTTCCACAACCAGGCTTTACCGTTCTCAAGACACAAGAACAACACCATTGGTACCTGACCTTTCCACGGAAGGCAGCGCATACCGGCACTTAGGCAGGTCTCCTGACTCGTGGATCATGGCTTGTGCTTTCGCCTTCCCATCCGGTACCAAAAGCCGTCCCGCTGCCGGTTTTCCCTACAACAGGCCGTTCTTTCAGTCCTAGACAGTGGCATGCTGAAAGCCGCTCCCCACTCACAGTGGCCGGACCGTCCGGGATTCTCACCCGGTTCCCTTTTCATTCCTGCATACACAGGAATACCTAAGTGCTTTCCTATGCAGTTGTCTTGAACTTATCATACTCCATCATGTATTTTTTGGCAACAGTTTTTTGCCGCTGCTCAGGACCCGTTGAAAACACCGGAGCCGGCGGCTAACCCTCTTTTTCCACAGCGGGAGGAAGGGCGAAACCTTTCGTACCCGTGAAAAATACAGGCAGGTAGCCCAGCAGGAGCACAGCGTAGACCACGAACAGATTCGGCAAACCCCACAGGTCCACGAAAGCGCCGCCCACCAGGGGACCCACCGTATACCCGATGGACCAGGCGGTATTATTGAAACCAATGGCTGTGCCATAGCCGGCACTGCCCTGTTTTTGATTGATGGCGTCGGCCAAAAGCGGGGCGATGGGTGCCGTGGTCAAGCTGTAGGTGATCCCCAAAACTGCCATGGCCAAAAAACACCAGGCTACGGATGAGGCCCGGGTAAACAAAGCAAAAGCGGCGGCTGTGGACATCAATCCCATGCCAATGGGAGCTACCCGCCCCACCAGATCCGACAGCCTGCCAAACAAGGGGTGGGCCACCAAAGTGGTCACGGACATGGCGGCGAACAACCAGCCAATGGTCGTCGATGTGGCCCCAAAACGTTCAGCAAAATAAGCCGGCAGCAAAGGATCGATAAAGCCAAATCCCATGGAGGCCAAAAGCATCACCCCACAGCCCACCGTCAAAACCCGGTTGCCCAGCAAAAGTGATAGATGGCCCCGCTCCGGCTGGGGTGCCGCCACCGTATGCCTGCTTTGCGGTTCCCGGATCACCCAAATGGTCAACCCCAGCACCAGGACCGTAACCGCCGCCGAAAGAATAAAGGGAGCCGCATAACCGCCCCAATCGTAAAGGAATCCCCCTACCACCGGCCCGAATAAGAAACCAAAGCTGTTACCCATCATCGCCAGCCCCATTTTCCCGCCCCTTTCCCGGGGAGGAAACATGTCGGCCAGCAAAGCCGGTCCCACCATCCAGGTAGCAGCGGCGGCGGTGCCTTGCAGCAATCTAATCAAAGTCAACGCCCAAAAGGACTGGGCAAAAATAAAGGCAACGGTGGATAAAGTCAACCCCACCATTCCCCCGACCATCACTTTCTTTCTGCCCCACCGGTCGGACATAACCCCCAGGGGAATGGACAGCACCAGAACGGCTGCCGAATACACCGCAAACACGATCCCCGTTTGGAAAGAGGATAAGCCCATCACCTCAGCATATAAAGGCAGCACCGGGACGATGACACCCCCGATGAAGCTGTCCACGAAAATGGTAAGGGCCACCACCAATAACGCTTTATTCTGATAAGTCATAAGACCTCTCCTTATTGCCCGGCAGCGCTGGGACGCACCACAAAAGCCATCTTAGATAACTATACAATAGTCCACTGCTGTAGAAAAGGCCTGGCTGGCTCCACGGGCGGCAGGAGAGGTCTTCAACCTGTTGGCTTTTTCCGGCCCATACCTATCCCCCTGTCTTAGCCGCCAAAACAGGCAGGCTCGCGGCAATCAATTACCCGGCATACATCACCGACGGCCCCTCTAACACTTCCCACCCGGCTTCCCGGTAGATTTCCCGGATTTGCTGCACGGTACAGCCGCGGACGGTGCTTTCTTCCGTGTCCCGCGGGTTGGCACCCATTTCCGCCCACAGGAGATTGGCGCCCGCCATGGCTCCGATCTGGTTGGGCTCGTGGGTACAGTTGCCGACCACATCATAGCCCGTAGCCAACCGCACCGCCGCCAGGATATGGGCCATGCGAGCATAGCTTACCCAGCCGTGAGGCTCCAGCGGGGATCCGGGGATAGGGATCCGGCGACCTGCTCCGCTGTAACCAGGTTTCATGTCAATGGTGATAAAGGTTTTTTCCACCAATTCATCCAGGGTGTGTTCCGGACCCACGGGCTCTAAACAGGTACCGATGCGCAAACCGGCTTTCCGGGCGGCCGCCACCGTCGCCAGCCTGGTCTTGGGGTCAATCCTCGTCACAACCCCTTCGCCTAACCGCACCGCATGGTAAATGCCGTCAAAACCGGCTTTTTTCAAAGCTTTGGCTCCCTCTTCATCAAAATCCCCCACATTGGCAACCAGGGGCACACCCGTTTTGAGAGCTTGCCTGACTTCCCGGCCGACGGCCAGGAATTTTTCAAAACTATAAGTAGCAGTTGCCATCAGGTAAATCGCATTGGCACCGTCGGCTTCAAAACGCAAGCACATGTCAATGACTTCATCCAGGGAGCGCTCACTGGATTGCTCAAAAACTCCGTTTACGGCGGCAAAGGAGCAAAACTGGCAGTTCTTGGGGCACAATCCCACATTGAGCCCTACTTGGGCATGGATTTCCGCTTTGCCCTTTGAGGCTGCCGCGCTCATTTTCCTGGCAGCGTATTGGATCAAATATGCTTCTTCCGACAGGTAATCAACGGCAAAGAGGGCTTCCAGTTCTGCCGGCGTCAGCTTACCCCCGTCCAGGGCTTTGTCCACAATTTGTCCGATGTTTTTGTCCATGAATCTCTTCCTTTCTAATATTGATCTTCCGGTTAAACCGGCACCGGATGCCAACCACCTTTATGACCATCCTCTCCCGTCACCCGCAGGCATAAGGCAGCAGCGGCAGCCACGCCGCCGAGGGAACCGGCCCCACCAGCTTCAGCACGGGATCAAGCCAGTACTTGCATGCCTTGCTCCACCCGATCAGGATGCCGGAAACAAACCCTACTACCGCGCCCAAGAAAATACCCGTGAACAGGAGCTTCATGGAGGCCACAAAGCTTTCCGCCACAACGTCTAGATTGTTCAAAAGGGGCGCCGTGATTTTACCCGGTCTGGGAATAAAAGGCAGTAACAACCGGCCCGTTTTGCGGGGGGCCAGGTCCAGCGCTTCAACCAGACCAAAGCCCAAGGACAGGTCATTTCCATCACGGTCTTACCGGTTGAAACACTTGTGTATCAACGCTTTAGCCAGTTTCTTATCGTTATTTGTCTTACCGGTGGTTTGTCACCTAAACCATAAGCAAGACTTGTGCCAGTC
>DULZ01000105.1 GCA_012840125.1 Clostridia bacterium
GGGCCTTAGTGGCTATGAAGCATATCGGTGTCAATGTGGCCGCCGACCCCCTTTTTACTTTTTCCTATACGGGAGTTAACGGGGGATTGGTGCTGGTCTCCGCCGATGACCCGGGCATGCACAGTTCCCAAAATGAACAGGATAATCGCAATTATGCCAAATTTGCCAAGATCCCGGTCCTGGAACCGAGTGACAGTCAGGAATGCAAGGACTTCGTCGTGTTAGCTTACCGGATCAGTGAAGAATTCGATACGCCCGTCATGGTCAGGACCACCACCCGGGTGGCCCACGGCCAATCCCTGGTCTCCCTGGGAGAACGGCGGGAACAGGAACTGGGAGAATACAAGAAAAACGCTCCCAAGTACGTCATGCTGCCGGGCTACGCCAGGCAGCGGCACCCGCTGGTGGAAGCCCGCCGGGAGGCATTGGTCCGGTATAATGAAGCGGCACCGGTCAATAGAATCGAGTGGGGCGATAAGAAAATCGGGGTCATCACCAGCGGCGTGGTTTATCAATACGTGAAAGAAGCCCTGCCGGAAGTGTCGGTGCTCAAACTCGGCATGACTTTTCCCCTGCCGGAAAAGTTAATTAAAGACTTTGCCGCCCAGGTGGAACAACTTTATGTCATTGAGGAATTGGAGCCTTTCCTGGAAGACCAGCTGAAAGGGATGGGGCTCAACGTGATCGGGAAGGAACTGTTCCCCAGGATTGGAGAGCTCAGCCCGGAACTGATCGCAGCCTCGATGAAGATCGCGGCCCGGGAAACGGCGGCAGCGGTAGAGGTGGAGGTTCCCGCCCGGCCCCCGGTCTTGTGTCCCGGCTGCCCGCACCGGGGTGTGTTCTATGTCATTAACAAGCTGAAGTTAACGGTAGCGGGGGATATTGGCTGCTATACCTTGGGGGCTACCCCACCCTTGACGGCTATGGATACATGTATCTGCATGGGGGCCAGCATCAGCGGTGCGCTGGGGCTGGAAAAAGCCCGGGGTCCGGAGTTTGCCAGGAAACTGGTGGCGGTTATCGGCGATTCCACTTTCCTTCATTCCGGCATTACCGGTCTGGTGGATGTGGTCTATAACGGGGGTACTTTTACCACCGTTATCTTAGATAACAGCACCACCGCCATGACCGGGCACCAAGATCACCCGGGTACCGGCTTTACGGCTAAGAAGGAGCCTGCCCCGGCGGTGAACTTGGAACAGCTGGTGCGTTCTCTGGGCATTCAAAGGGTGCGGGTGGTGGACCCGTACAATCTGGCGGAAGTAGAAGCAGCCCTCAAAGAAGAGACCGCCGCACCGGAGCCCTCCGTCATCATCGCCAAGAGACCCTGCGTGCTGCTGAAAGGCCAGCAGCCCACCGGGGGTCCGGTGGCCGTCGATGAGGACAAGTGTACCGAATGCGGCCGCTGCCGCCGGCTGGGGTGCCCGGCCCTGGTATTCATGCAAGCCAAGCCGTCGGTGGATCTCACGTTGTGCAACGGGTGCGGCCAGTGCGTTCAAGTTTGCCGCTTTAACGCCCTGCAGAAAGTGGGTGAAGCTCATGCCTAAGGTAACCAATATTTTATTGGTAGGTGTCGGCGGTCAGGGCACCGTTTTGGCGAGTAAGGTCTTAGGGCAAGTGGCTGTCAGCCTGGGACAGGAAGTCAAGGTGGCGGAGATTCATGGGATGTCCCAGCGGGGCGGCAGCGTCGTTACCCAAGTGCGTTTCGGGGAGACAGTCTACGCTCCCACCATTCCCAAAGGACAGGCGGATGTGATTCTGGCCTTTGAAAAGATGGAAGCCTTGCGTTGGTTGCCTTATCTTAAGCCGGGCGGTCAGATCATCGTCAATGACCAGGAAATCGATCCCATGCCCGTCATCGTGGGCTCCGTCTCTTATCCGGACAAGGTCATCGAGCAGTTGACCGCGGCAGCTCGGGTGACAGTGGTGCCCGCCCTGAAACTGGCTGAGGAAGCAGGCAATGTGAAGGCAGTCAATGTGGTGCTGCTGGGGGTGCTGGCCCAGGAGCTGGGCATCGAAGCTGATACCTGGCGCCGGGTTCTGGCCGAGGTGGTCCCGCCCAACACCCTGGCGGTAAACCAGAAAGCCTTCGAACTGGGGTTGGCCTTCAAACCCTGTGAAGCATGATCATCTTCACCGTCACGAAACGCAGCGGTTAGTTCAAAATAAAGGAGAGCTGCCTGGCCACAGGCAGCTCTTTTTGTATTTTTGTAGGCGCGCATCGATGAGGGCTCCTTCACCAGAACAAAGATGTCTTTGCGCAATACAAGAGGTTGTCTACTGTATTATAAAATAGATAAATTAAAATCTTGTGTTGAATCTAAATTTGAATGTTACTATAATAAACTTAAGTTAGCAGCTTTATGCAATAGCAAAGAACTGCAGTGAAATCAAAACAAAAAACGCCCCCAAACTTGTGAAAAAAATATCTAAACGGGAGGGTAACCCATGAAAAACATCATTAAAAAAGGTTGGTTTGTCTTGTTGTTGGTGTTAATCTTGGCAGGTTGCGGGGGTCAGGGTCAGGAAGCGGTGAAAGAGATTCCGGTGGCTGAACCGGATGAAACCAGCATGTTCGGGGTGGACAAGAATATCAATATTAAGACCATCGATGAATGGTTGGGCAGGGATGATGTAGCTTACATAGATGTGAGGATGCTGGAGGACCCGGCGGATTATACCGCCATCGGTGGGGATCCGGTGCTGTCAGGAACCGTCAAAGGGTTTGAAGTTGTGCCATATCCCTACCTGGCTAATCTGACGGGTTTGCCGGAAGCTGTGGCCGCTACCCAGTATACGGGGCCCACCCTGTTTACCCTTACTTGGGACGAGCAGGGTAAGATTGCATCGGTAGTTCCCAATTACCGGGAATCGGAAATGATCATTAACGATCTATTTCCCAAGGATAAGCCCATCTTCCTCATGTGCGGCGGGGGAGGATATGCCAGCTTTACCAAAGCATTATTGATAGAACTGGGTTACAATCCTGACTTGTTGTATAACATAGGAGGGTTCTGGGAGTATCAAGGAGATAACGTGGTGCATGTAAAAGTCTCCTATGGTGAGAACAACAAGTATGAATATAACGCTTTCCACCGGCTGAAATATCATTTAATTGATTTCGACCAGTTAACTAAGATCAATTAGCGGAGGGCCATATGAAGAGACTTGGTGCCGGTTTGTTATTAATCTTGCTGCTCGCCCTGTTGCCGGGATGTGAAAGGGAGCAGGTCTCCCAAGAATACCCTAATTTCAGCAGTGATAGGGTCATAACTTACAAGCATCGCAAGCCTGGCGAAGAACGCGATTTTGCGGCCGTAATTCTATTTGAATATGAAATGGACAACTATACGAAATATCAAGTGAGCTATTTATCGTGTACTTGCCGGGCTCCATCGGAGAATTTCCAGCAGCTCTTATATGTGGAGCTGAACAACAATAATAACAGCCCTGAGGAAGCCACCATCAGAAACATCGCCTTCCAGTTTTGGGGTGACAGTGCAGTAAACCCGGTTAACGGGTTAACTTACGAAATGATCGAACAAGAATTTCTACCCTATTTGCAATACAAGAGTAAGGCTGAAATCGATGCTATCATCACCCTGAAAGATATCAAAGATGCGAAGCCGGTCATAAGAAACGGGAAAGAAGTTGACTTTGTGGACGGTTATACAGGCGCAACTGTATCGGTAGATAATACCATATCTGTTCTACAGGCTCTGTTTGATTACCATGTAAAAAAATACTACCGGTGATAAGCTGAGAGCTGCTTGGTGGCAAGCAGCTCTCTTAATTGTTATCGGCTACCTTATGGATTGCTTTTCCCGGCCTGAGTATCTGCACCCAGGTTTTGCCCCGGACTAGTTTAATAGGATTTCCCTGGTCGTCCAGGTACTCCGTGGGGGAATGCAAATCCTTTTTCCGCCAGGTGCCGGTGAAATGCTTGCCGCCCAGGAAATACTCGGCTTTGCCTTCCCCGGTTAGCTCCACGTCGATATGGAGGAGTTTCGTGCCCAGGTCCCGGTGCCTGGCGTACTGGATGATCACATTGCGGGCTGCGATTTGCTGCCCGGTAGCTTTGTCCAGGTGCGGTTTGCCGTTGATATAGCGGAGGTATACCCCTTGTTCCTCATCAAAAACATAGCTGGGGCGGTTGTACTGGTCGTAGGAAAAACTGATCTCCTTGTACTCGGGCGGTCCCTCCGGCGGGTCGACAAATTCCCAGTCATGAAACTTGCCGTTTTCCGCCTTGCCTTCCAGGGCTTCTTTAAGATTCAGGTATGTATTATGAGGACGCTTGCCCGTTTTGTCTACCCAGAAGCCTTTATGTCCTCTCACGTCATCCAGATCCCGGATACCCCATTCCTTCACCTTGGCAAAAGCATCATCAGAACCGCCTACATGGGCAAAATAGGCGTCCCATTCCTTGGCCAGCATCATCACATAGGGCCTGGCGCTGCGCACCGACCCCACGTTTTCCGGCAGCTCCCCGTAAAAGAAGGCCAGGAAGCGGGTTACCATGCCTTCCATCTCTACCTCATATACCAGGTCGGCGCTGCCTAACCCGGTCTGGGGCCGGGCGGCAGGGGCGTTGTTGATCATGACGGCGATGAGGTGAGTGGCCTTTTCGATGGGTTCCCCGGTTAAGGGATTGGGAAAAGTGTCTCTGGGCGGCGGGGCTTCCTCCACTGCCGTTACCGGCGGGGGAGTGTCCTCCACCTCGGGTTGTTGACCGCCGCAGCCGGATAGAGCCAGTGCCAGAGCTACCATAACAGCGAAATAGATTGTGCGCTTCATAGACATCTCCTTGCTAAAGAAAAATGACGGCTATAAATTCGCCCCGAGGGGACCGGTTACCTGCTTTTCTTCATCATTGCCATAATATTTTACCCGGAACGGAAAAGGTATTTTGCCACACTATATCGAATACAATGCAATATAGTATAACATATTTGTGCATGGGGGGATAATTTGTGAGCAAAATTACCTTGTCTGTGATTAAGGCCGATGTTGGGGGCTGGGTAGGTCACACCAGCGTCCATCCCCAATTGCTCTCTAAAGCCGAGCAAGTACTGTCCGAAAGTAGTATCTTAAAGGATTTCCATGTCACCAGCGTGGGAGATGACATCAACCTCATCATGACCCACGAGTTAGGGGTGGATAATGCGGAGATTCACCAGTTGGCCTGGGATACTTTCGTGGCATGCACGGAGGTGGCTAAGGAGTTAAAGCTGTACGGAGCGGGACAAGACCTGCTGTCCGATGCTTTTTCCGGCAATGTGAAGGGCTTAGGCCCCGGGGTTGCGGAAATGGAATTCGAAGAAAGAAAAGCGGAGCCCGTCATTGTTTTCATGGCCGATAAGACGGAGCCCGGCGCATGGAATCTCCCTTTATATAAAATGTTTGCCGATCCCTTCAATACCATTGGCCTGGTGATCGATCCCAAGATGCACCAGGGCTTTATCATGGAAGTTCATGACCTGATCGAACATAAGAGCGTGAAGTTCTCCCTGCCTGAGGAACTGTATGATCTCTTGGTGTTTATCGGGGCACCGGGACGTTATGCAGTCAAAGCCGTCTATTCCAAGACCACCGGAGAGATCGCTGCTGCATGCAGTACACAAAGACTGAACCTTACTGCCGGGCGTTATGTGGGTAAGGACGATCCCGTGTGCATTGTCCGCTGCCAGTCCGGTTTGCCGGCGGTAGGGGAAGCGGTGGAGCCCTTTGCTAACCCGCACCTGGTGGCAGGTTGGATGCGCGGTTCCCATCAAGGTCCCCTGATGCCGGTCGGCTTGCAAGATGCTCACCCGACCCGTTTTGACGGTCCGGCCCGGGTGGTGGCCCTCGGTTTCCAAATTGCCAACGGGAAACTGGTGGGACCGCGGGACCTGTTTGCTGACGTGTCCTTCGACCGGGCCAGGAAGCAAGCTCTGGAAATCGCCGATTACCTGAGAAGACTTGGACCGTTCGAGCCCCACCGGCTGCCCTTGGAGGATATGGAATACACCACCATGCCTGAGGTCATGGAGCGGCTGAAAGAGCGTTTTGTGCCCATTGAGGATTAGTAAAAAAATCTCAGGTTCCACTGCCGCAACCCCTTGCATTTTCCCGGCGAATATGATGTAATATGCTTATGTGCTTTTGGCACTCTTTAAGGAGGAAGATGCGACTGGGGGGTTGCGGAGTGGACCAGACAAGAACACCTATCTTTGACGCGGTAAAGAAATATATCGACGAGGGAATTATGCCCTTTCATGTCCCCGGACATAAACAGGGAAGCGGTCTGCCTGAGCTCCGGGCTTATGTAGGCGAGACAGTGCTGAAGATGGATCTGACTTGCCTGCCTGGTCTCGACAACATCTGTAACCCTAAAGATGTCATTGCCGAAGCGGAAGCGCTGGCAGCGGAAGCTTTTGGGGCTGATAAAGCCTTCTTTCTGGTGAATGGTACCACTTCCGGCATCCAGGCGATGATCATGGCTGTGTGCAAACCGGGGGATAAACTGATCATACCCCGTAATGCCCACAAGTCGGCCATCGGCGGTTTGATCATGAGCGGGGCTAACCCCGTCTATATTGAACCTGAGATCGACGCCGGCTTTGGCATTTCCATGGGGGTTACTCCCGAGCAGGTGGAAAGAGCCATTTTGCATCATCCTGATGCCAAAGGAGTTTTCATTATCAATCCCAATTACTATGGTACTGCTTCGGACCTTCAGGCTATTGTAGAAGTCGCCCATCGTCATGGGATACCGGTGATTGTGGATGAAGCTCACGGAGCTCACTTGCCTTTTAGTGAAAGGCTGCCCTTATCCGCCATGGAAGCAGGGGCGGACCTGGCGGCCTGCAGCACCCACAAGCTGGGCGGGTCCATGACCCAGAGTTCCATGCTCTTGTTAAAAGAAGGTCTGATCAGCGCCAAGCGAGTGAAAGCAGTGCTGAATATCACCCAGACCACCAGCCCGTCCTACCTGCTGTTGACTTCTTTGGATGTGGCCCGGAAGCAGATGGCCCTGCATGGCCGGGAGCTGGTGGAAAGAACCCTGACCCTGGCGGCCTGGATTAAGAAAGAATTAAGCGCCGTGGAGGGGATCCAGCTTTTCGGGGATAACGTGGTCGGGCGGCCCGGCTGTTATGCCTTCGACCCCACCAAGATCATTATCAACGTGACGGGGTTGGGTATGTCCGGCTATGAAGCGGAGTATCTCCTGCGCGACAAGTACCGGCTGCAGGTGGAACTCTCTGACCTGTATAACATCATGTTCGTGATTACCGTCGGCGATACCTGGGAAACAGCCCGGTATTTAGTCGACTGCATCAAGTCTATTTGCAAGGCGAACCCGCTCAAGAACGTGGTGAAATACTGTCCTCCCTTGCCGGAAATCCCCCGGATGATGGTGCTGCCGCGGGATGCTTTCTACAGCGAAACCAAGGTGGTTCCCTTAGCGGAAGCGGCCGGGGAGATCAGCGCCGAGGCGATTATGGCTTACCCGCCCGGTATTCCTTTGATATGTCCCGGCGAATTGATTACCCAAAATGTGGTGGATTATATCAATATCCTGAAGCAGGAAGACGCAGAACTACAAGGTACTGAGGATAAGCAGATCAACTATATCAAAGTACTGAAGCATGCCGTGGCCATTGCCAGGGAAAAAGAAGAAGTATGTGTTGACGTAGGTTAACCTGACGCTCCATGCCGGAAAACACTCCGGCATTTTTGTTTTTGTGCAACATTATTGAAAGGAAAAGTGAACTCCTTAGCGAATACATGAAATAAGGGAAATAACGGCAGAGTTTCAAACCATAAAAGCAGGGGGTGGCAATTTTGGATTGGTTCATGATCGCTTTTGTCGGCCTCTTGTGCATCGGTGTGGCATATTACATTGAGAGGCAGATTAACGATCCGGGGATAAAAGTCTTCCCTTTTAACTCCATTAGCCAATACGCCAAAGAAGACGCTGTTGAAGACCAGAGCAACACCCAAAGCGCAGCCAGTTAAATCCTTACCCCACGGTTTTCGTGGGGTTTGCTGTTTTTTCAAGGAACTTTTTCCAGGGAAACACGTCTAACCAGATAAAAAAAGAGAAGGAGTGAAAGCGAGCCATGAAGTCAAAACTCCTAGCCGGTTTAGTAGCGGCCTTATTTTTGGTGGTAAGTATTTTCGCCGGCGGCCTGCCCGCCGTGGGAGCCAGCGGGAAATCCCTGGAGCAGGCTATCAAAATCGCCAAGAGCAGTTTTACGGTGCCTTCCCAGTACACCGAATTCACCTCCCGTTACAGTGAATACGGCGAAACGGCAACCTGGTGGCTGAACTGGCGCGGCGAGACCGGGGAAATGAGTATCGAAGTAGATGCGGTGACCGGGGAAGTGCTGCGGATGTATCATTATCCCCAGAGGGAAGCCGGCAGCATCAAGCTGCCGAAGCTGAGCTATCAAGAAGCCAAAGCCATTGCCGATGAAACGGTGGGCAGGCTGCAGCCGGACCGGGTGGATGAATTGGTCTTGAAGGCGGATCCCAGCAGGCCCTCCCTCGATGTGAATCCCTGGAGCCCGCCCAGCTACGGGTTCCGGTATGAAAGAACGGTAAAAGGAATTCCTTACCCGGATAACGGCATTAACATCACCGTGAACGGGGATACGGGGGAAATCCTCAACTACACTTTTGATTGGTATAAAAAAGAACTGGTGGTGCCGGATAAACTCTTGTCCCAAGAAGAAGCACAGCAAATCTTTAAGCGGGAGTTTCCCCTGGAGCTGATGTACTTCCGGACCGTTCCGGACGACCAGAAAGAAAAACCCGATATTAAGCTGGTGTTCAAACTCCGGGACCCGGGCCTGGTCAGGATCGATCCCGTCACCGGCAGGATCCTGGAACCGGAACCCAGGTATATCATCTTTGCCGCTGACGGGGTAGCTTCCCGGGAGCTGGCGGCGGGCAGTGCGCCGAAAGTAGAGCTCACCCCGGAAGAAATTGCCGAGATCGCGAAAATTAAGAACCTGATTGATAAAGAGAAAGCGGCGGCCGCCGCGGCCAAGGTGATGGAGCTTTCGTCCGACTACAAACTGCAAGGCAGTTCTCTCCAGAAGCTGTGGCAGGAACCGGACCGGCTGGTTTGGCAGTTGTCCTGGCAAGCCCAGAAAGGCGAGGAACTCCGCGGTTATGCCAGCGCCGCGGTGGACGGTGAAACCGGTGAGATTCTCAGCTTCTACCGTTACCGGTATGAAAGTGGGGAAGGCCAAAAAGAACCTGAGTACGATTACGAACAGTGCAGGGAATTGGCCTGGGAGTTGATCAACAAACTGCAGCCTGAAAAGGCCGCGGAGGTGCGGATTTACGAACTAAAGACCGCCCGGCAGCAAGAAAAAGCCCGTTCCTACCGGTTTGTCTACGAGCGGATGGTCAACGGGATTCCCTTCCCGCAAAACGGTTTCGAAGTAAGTGTGAACGCCGTGACCGGGCAAGTGGAGAGCTACAACATGAATTGGAGCAAGGCGGAATTTCCTGCCCCGGATACCGTGATTGATGCAGCACAAGCCACGGAGTGGTACAGCGAGGAAGTGCCCCTGCGGTTGGAGTTTGTCACCTCTTACGACCGGCAGACCGGTGAACCTGTCGTGCGGCTCCTTTACCACCTGGGTGACGTGCCCTACACCATGCTGGATGGCGTGGCCGGCACACCCCTCAACTGGCAAGGTAAACCTTTCGAAACCACCAAGCCGGCGGTGTTTGCGGACCTGGAAAACCACCCGGCCAAGAGCGCCGTTGAGCTCTTAGCCGCCGCCGGGGTGATTGAGGGAACGGAGGATGGGAAATTCTACCCGGATCGCCCCATCACCCAAGGGGAGCTGGCGAAAATACTCTCGAAATTGGAGAACCGGGGCGCCCCCATTATCCCGCTGCCCATGCCGCGCATCGAGCTTGACCCGGCTGCCTGGTACACCAGCTGGATCACGGATGTGTTGAAAAAGGGCCTGTTAAAACCCGGGGAAGTGGACCCGGAAGCCACCGTCACCAGGGAATTGTTAGCCGCCACTTTAATCAGGTATACCGGTTTGGAAAAAGCCGCAGCATTACCTGAGATCTACAAAGTGCCCTTTGCCGACGGCCAGGATATTTCCAGGGAATACACCGGCCATGCGGTGTTGGCCGATGCCCTCGGCATCGTGCCTGCCGTCGACGGTAAATTCTTGCCCCAAAACCTAGTGACCAGAGGCGAGGCAGCCATCGCCGTGGTTAAAGCCTTACAATCCGATTAACCGGAAAGGAGTAAAGCCCTGCAGGGAACAGCCCTACGGGGCTTTTTTGTATGGGGAAAGAGGATTTTGCCAACAAATGGTGAAGTAGAGAATGTTTTTTAGTACGAGGAGGAGTGGGCTTGAAGACGGCATTTATTATTAATCCCGCAGCCGGCCGGGGCCGCACGGAAAGGATCTGGTCAAAGCTCCGGACCGACTTACCCCCAGGCATTAATGCCGGGGAACCATATTTGACTTCCGGTCCCGGCGATGCGGAAAAGCTGGCCGCCAGGCTGTCCCAGGGCGGTTACCGGCAAATCTTTGTTTTTGGCGGCGACGGGACCGTCAATGAAGTGCTCAACGGGCTGCAGCTTAACGGTACCGCCTTGGGCATCGTGCCGACGGGCACCGGCAACGATTTGTGCCGCACCCTGGGTGTAGCCAAGAATCCTGAGGAAGCTTTGAGGCAGTTGGCCCGGGGTAAGATCAAAATGGTGGACATGGGCCTCATCAACGGCAGGCGGTTCTTGAATGCCGTGGGGACGGGCTTTGACGCCGAAGTAGTCAGGGTTACTAATGAACAGTTTCGCCGGTTGAGGGGCATGCCGGCCTATTTGGCTTCCCTGGTGAAAGTCCTGGCTACTTACCGCAGCCGGGAAATCACGGTGGAGACTGGTGATGCCGAGTTTACGGGAAAACTGCTGTTGGCCGCAGTCGGCAACGGCCGGTATATCGGCGGCGGCCTCCGGATGTTCCCCCATGCCCGGGTGGACGACGGCGTGTTCCAGGTGGTCCTGGTGGGGGATGTGGCCAAGACCCAGTTTATTATGAGCTTTCCGAAGATATTCTCCGGTACCCATCTTTCTCACCCCCGGGTCAGCAGTTTTACCGCCAGCAAGCTGGTGATTAAAGGCGATCACACCCTGGCGGTCCAGGTGGACGGGGAGATCATCCTGCACCCGCCGTTGGAGATCGAATTGGTGCCGAAAGCCTTGCCTGTGCTGGTACCGTAACCGGGGGATTTTTCTTCTCAAGGACTTGACAGGAGTATTTCTCCTATGTATCATATAATTGGTTGTTGTTAGCACTAGCCAGCAGTGAGTGCTAACAGGAAGAAATACAGTCTGAAGGAGGGAGCTTTGGTGCTCAAGCCACTCGCTGATCGCGTCGTAGTTAAAGTATCGTCAGGAGAAGAAAAAACCAAAGGAGGGATTATCCTTCCTGACACGGCCAAGGAAAAACCCCAAGAAGGGGAAGTCATCGCTGTCGGTCCTGGCCGTAGGCTGGATAACGGCACCGTTGTCGAGCCTGAAGTGAAAGTGGGCGATCGCGTGATTTTTGCCAAGTACGGTGGCACTGAAGTTAAAATCGATCAGGAAGAATACCTCATTCTTCGTGAAAGCGATATTCTAGCTATTATTAAGTAAGGAGGGACACCTACATATGGCTGGTAAACAATTACTTTTCAATGAAGAAGCCCGCCGTGCTATGGAGCGTGGCGTTAACGTAGTGGCTGACGCTGTTAAAGTTACCCTTGGCCCGAAAGGGAGAAACGTGGTTTTAGAGCGTAAATTCGGTTCCCCGATCATCACCAAAGACGGTGTAACCGTAGCGAAAGAAATCGAGCTGAAGGATCCTTATGAAAACATGGGAGCTCAGCTCTGTAAAGAAGTAGCCTCCAAGACCAATGACATCGCCGGTGACGGCACTACCACGGCTACCGTCCTGGCACAGGCTATCGTGAAGGAAGGCATGAAGACCGTCGCAGCGGGCGCTAACCCCATCTTCCTCAAGAGAGGCATGGACAAAGCCGTTGCCGTTATCGTTGAGGAATTAAAAGCTAACAGCGTTCCCGTCAACACCAAAGAAGAAATCGCTCACGTGGCTTCTATTTCCGCCAACGACCGGGAAATCGGCGAACTGATTGCGGAAGCCATGGAGAAAGTGGGCCGCGACGGCGTCATCACCATTGAAGAATCCAAGGGCATTGAAACCACCGTGGAACTGGTGGAAGGGATGGAATTTGACCGCGGCTATATCTCCCCGTATTTCGTCACCAATACCGAAGCCATGGAAGTGGAACTGGACAACCCATACATCTTGCTGTATGAGAAGAAGCTCTCTTCCATCCAAGACATCTTGCCCCTGTTAGAAAAAGTAGTGAGCGCCGGCAAACCCTTGTTGATTATCGCTGAGGATGTCGAGGGCGAAGCCCTGGCCACCCTGGTCGTGAACAAGCTGCGCGGCACTCTGAGCGTGGCTGCCGTGAAAGCGCCCGGTTTCGGTGATCGCCGGAAGGCTATGTTAGAAGATATCGCCATCTTGACCGCCGGTACTTTCATTTCCGAAGACCTGGGCGTCAAGCTGGACAGTGTCGATTTAGGCATGCTGGGCCGGGCCAAGAAGGTGAAGATCAGCAAGGAAAGCACCACCATCATTGAAGGTGCCGGTTCCAGTGAAGCCGTCCAAGCTCGCGTCAAGCAAATCCGCCGTCAGATCGAAGAAACGGATTCCGATTACGACCGTGAAAAACTGCAAGAGCGCCTGGCGAAGCTGGCCGGCGGCGTAGCGGTCATCAAGGTGGGTGCTGCTACCGAAACGGAAATGAAAGAGAAGAAGCACCGCGTCGAGGACGCCCTGTCCGCGACCAGAGCCGCGGTGGAAGAAGGTATTGTACCCGGCGGCGGCGTAGCGCTGGTCAATGCCATTCCCGCTTTGGATAAACTGGATGTCAAAGGCGACGAGGCTACCGGTGTGCAAATCATCCGCAGGGCCTTAGAAGAGCCTCTCCGCCAGATCGCCAATAACGCCGGTTACGAAGGTTCCGTAGTGGTTGGCAAAGTGAAGGAATCCCCGAAAGGCGTGGGCTTCAACGCTGCCACCGAAGTCTATGAAGACATGATTAAGGCCGGTATCGTCGACCCGACCAAGGTTACCGTCAGTGCCTTGCAGAACGCTTGCAGCATTGCTTCCATGCTGCTCACCACCGAAACCCTGGTGGCGGAAATTCCTGAAAAGAAACCGGCTACACCGCCCATGCCTGACATGGATTATTAATCTTGTGGGTAAAAAGGGTAGGGATGATATGCCCTGCCCTTTTTTATTGATGCAGCAGGAAAAAGGGGCAGCAGGGGAGAAAACCTTGAGAGCATCTTTACCAGGAGGAGAAAATGAAAGGGTCCTTTGATCAAGAAAAAGCGCTGCGCGCCTGGCAGCGGTTTGTCCAGATGGGTGAACTGGTGCCCCAGGTTCCTGCCCCTATTGCTCGTTCCTGGCTTCGCTGCAAGAACCGGGGGCAGCTGCCGGTCCAGTTCATGCCCGCTCGCTTGCCTAAGACGGAACCCTCGCCGGCAGGGGATCCTGCTCTGATGGAAGCCTTCCGGGGGACTTTTCGAGAGTTGGAGGAGTACTTAGCCGGGGATGAGTTATTGCTGGTGCTGCTGGACCCGCAAGGAGTGCTGCTGGACTGGCAGGGCAACAGCCGTTTGCTGGTATCCGGGGAGCTGGAGCCGGGGATGTGCTTTGATGAAGCCACCGTAGGAACCATGGCTATGAGCCTGGCGCTGGAAGAAAACAACACCGTGTTTGTCGGCGGAGCCCAGCATTATTACAGCTGCTATCACCGGGTGGCCAGCAGCGCGGCGCCTGTTTTGGCCGCCGGCAGGGTGGCAGGCATCCTGGGAGCATGTACGGGCGTCCACCAGAGCAGCTTAGGGATCCTGGCCGTGCTTTTGGGCAAGAAAGTCTTGGAGGCCCGTTTTCCCGCCGGGCATGCATAAGTTCCATCCGGTATGCAAACCATAGGTTTGCCGGCAGTAATTATTTATTAGTTGACATTTTTCCGTGGCACTGTGGTATAATGATCCAGAAAGGGGTGACAGCATGGTCGATAAAGTTAAAGATGTATTGGATAAGATCCGTCCCCGTTTGCAAGCGGATGGTGGAGACGTGGAGTTAGTGGCAGTGGAGGATGGCGTCGTCAAGGTTCGTTTGGTAGGAGCTTGCGGCGGGTGCCCGATGGCTACCATGACTTTGAAGCAGGGCATCGAAAGAGTTTTGAAATCCGAGATTCCCGAGGTTAAGGAAGTAGTGCAGGTTTAAAATGTGAAGTTAGGGGCGGGCTGATAAAATCAGACCGCTTTTTTTAGTAACTCGAAGTAGTCGCTAGGTGGTCAGAATGTTTAAAAAAATCAGTTCACGCATTACTTTTCTGCAAGGTACCAACGGGGGCAGAGTCCCCCATGCCAACAGCTTGCTCATCCAAGATGACGTGACAGCGGTTATTGATACCGGTGCCGACCGGGGGGACCTGGAGGAGGTAGCCTCCGGTTGTGCCCCGGACCTGGTGATCAATACCCATTTTCATCTTGACCATTCCCGGGGCAATCGTTTGTTTTCCGGAGCCAGCATTTTGGCCCATCCATGGGATGCCCGAGCCCTGTCCAGCGAAGAGAACTACTTGCAAGCCAGCGGCTTGGCCCGGCTCGGCCGGGATTATGTGTTGAACTACTTTTACAGCCGCGGCTCCCTGCCCGTTTGCCGGGTAGACGGTTTCTTGGCCGACGGGGACGTGATGGATTTCGGGGGCACCAAAGCGAGGGTGATCCATACCCCGGGGCATACGCCGGGACATTGTGCTTTCTTTTTTGAGGAAGAAGAGATCCTGTTTGCCGGGGACATTGACTTGACTTCTTTCGGCCCCTGGTACGGGAATCCCGAGGCGGATATTATTGCGTTCCGGGACTCCATCATCAAACTGCGAGATCTCAAACCGAGGCTGGTTTTGACAGGCCACCTGGAGCCGGTAGAGGAAAACATTACCGAGCGCTTTAACCAGTACCTGGCGGTCCTCGACCGGCGGGATGAACTCCTGCTGGAATTCTTACGGGAGCCGCGGGCCTTGGAGGCAATCGTGGATGCGAAATTGATCTACCGGAAGCATCCCGAGCCTGAACTGGTTTTCCGGTTTTTTGAAGAGATGATGGTGCTCAAGCACCTGGCTAAACTGGAGCAAGAAGGCCTCATTGCCAAAGACGATGGCGTCTATTTTGCCCTGTAAAGCAGAAGGAGAGGAGAAGCAAAACTAACGCAAACGCTGCTGTGTCCTGAGGAGGAAAGCATGTCTTGGGCATATGTGTTTTTGGCGGGTATCGTTGAAATACTATGGGTTATAGGATTGAGGCATTCCAATACTGTCTGGCATTGGATCGGTACCGGGATCATGATCATCTTGAGTTTCTATTTTATCATCAAGGCCTGTGAAAGATTGCCGGCGGGCACAGTTTATGCCGTTTTCACCGGTATGGGCGCCGCCGGTATTGTGCTGGTGGACTGGTTGATCCTCAAAACAGCCATTTCCGTCATCCAGTTTGTCTTCATCGGGTTGATTATCACCGGGGTGATTGGCATTAAACTGGTGACCGGTACCTCCGATGCGGAACAGGTGAACCAGGTCCGGAGCCGGGACAAGTACAAATAGAACGGGCTTTTGCAGATCAAAAGGCCGGTTGCCTTTGTATTTGCTGCCGGCGGCCTGTGTCCCGGGAAGCCCCCGGGGTGGGGTTGCCGCTACTTGTGCAGTTTGGAACAAATATGCTAAGATCATATTGGAGGCTGCCAATGACGGATGCAGGGGAGGGGGAGGGAATGGCTTGGGTGGCGCTGGTGCTGGCCAGTCTAGGGGAAGTTTTTGGGGTCATGTGTATTAACCTGTACTTGCGGCAAAAAACCCTGGGTCGTTTGCTCCTGGTAGTTGTCACCTTCGGCACGGGTTTTGTGTTCCTGGCCCGGGCCATGCAGGACATACCCATCAGTACCGCCTATGCCGTTTGGACCGGGCTGGGCGCCGCCGGAGCCGTTGGTACGGGCATTGTTTTCTTCCATGAAGCGGCCGGTTGGAAGCGCTTGCTCTTCCTGGCTTGTATTATTGCAGGAGCGGTGGGGTTGAAACTGTTTAGCTAGGACTGGTGAATTGACAGTTTGGACCCCCCAGCCTATAATTTGAATTGAGTATTGTTACGCCTAATCATGCTGGGAAAGGAGCAATTGGTTTGAAAGCAAAGAGTGGACGGTTGGCACTGGTTCTGATTCTGGCTTGGCTTCTCATGGCTCCTGTGGGAGTGTTGGCCCAAAACGATGAACTGACAGCGGAGCAGCAGTCACTATATAACGAAATGATGAAAGCTTTTGTGGCCCCCGACTTTTGCGGCAAATCCCTGGTGGAATGTCCCGCCCCTATCACCGTGGAAATGCGGGAGGGCATTTTGGAGCAGGTGAAAAGCGGGGCGACCAAAGAAGAGATCATCGCTTACTGGACCGGTGTTTATGGCGAGCGGATCCTGGCAGCGCCGCCGAAATCAGGGTTTTTCCTGTCCGCCTGGGTGTTGCCGGTGGTGGGCATCATCGCCGGTGTAGGGATCTTGGCGGTGGCCATGAAGGGAAGAATGGGAACGCCGCACGGCTCTGCCAAGGGCAAGAAACAAGCGATACCCGGTGAATATGAAGAAGAGCTGCAGCAGGAGATTATCAAGCACTTGTAGAGGGTGCCGGACAGCCTCCCTCCCATGGTGGGGGAGGCTGAAGTATTTTCCGGGACAGCCGGTTACAAACCATTCTACAAGCGCACCGGGATGAAATCAGCAGCCCGGATGGAATCAGGAGTCACAATGCAGTCCAGGGCCAGCACCTTCACCCCTTTGGCAGCCGCTTCTTTCAGTGCCCGGGCAAATTCCGGGTGTGTTGCGGCATTGGGAGTAAAATAATCAACGTTTTTCATCTGCACGATAAAGATTATCCATGGTTCGTAGCCGTCATTGATACTGCCCGCCAGCTCCATGATGTGCTTGACACCCCGCTCCGTGGGAGCATCAGGGAACATGGCTGCATTATCAATTTCCAAAGTGACCCCCTTGACTTCCACCAAGACTTTCCCATTTTTCGTCTCCAGGTAAAAATCAAACCGGGACTGCTTGTACCGGTACTCCGGTTTAATCAGGGACAGGCCGGGGAAAAAGCCGCTGTTTTCCACCCATTCCTGAAACACCGGGTTGGGAACCTGGCTGTCGATATTGACCAGCCGGTCTCCTTTGTAGACGCCGATGAGATCGTATTTGGTTTTCCGGTTGGGATTATCCGTCTCCCGGACAAATACCCCGGCGCCGGGGATTAAGAGTTCCTTCAGCCGGCCCGTGTTTTTGACATGGCAGGCTTCCACCCTGCCGTCGATCTCAATGTGGCACAGGAAGCGATTGCTGCGGGACAAAAACTTGGCCGGTTTAATGTTGTTGTATTGCATGGTTCTCCTTTCCAGGCCCCGGGCAGGGCCGTGCACAGTAGTGATAACACTATTTTAGCATGAACTGGGGAGGAGAAGGACCAAGGTGTCCGGGGGAAGGGGCGGTGGGCCGGCGCATTTCGAAGGCGTCCCGCCTGCCGGGCTTGGACCCTGGGTAAGGGAGCACCCGGCGCGTGAACCGGACAATATGATTTGTTGATCAGATTGTTATTGACGGTATGTTATGAATTTGATATACTATTCACAGATTTTTCCGTCTAATTATAACCACGGGAGGGCGACTGCGTTGGCCAGGGTTTATAAGTGGACTTATCGAATTGATCCGGAGAAGTGCATGACTTGTGCCACTTGTGAGTTGGAGTGCCGTGACGGTGGCATTTACGTCTATGACAACTTGGTCTTTGCGATTAACGAAGAGAACTGCACCAGGTGTGCGCGCTGCTACAATGCTTGCCCGGTAGGAGCCGTGCTCCGGATTCCTAACGAGGCGGCTGTGTAGTTGAGACAACCTGCGAAATTTGTCGAAAAACTGGGACCACAGCTATGCTGTGGTTTTTTGTTTGTGCTATACTTAACGTATAATAATAACTGTGGCTATAATTGCTGTACCGGTGGTGTAAAAAGTGTATCGAATTCCTGTTGATGCCCTGCAGCCGGGCATGAAAATCGCCAGAGCAGTTTTTACCAGCGACGGCCATGTTTTGATTAATCAGGGGGTTGTATTAAAGCAGAGTTATATCAATCACCTGCGCCGTTTTGGGATCGCGTCCGTTTATGTGGAAGATGCCCTGGCTTTGGATTTGGCCGCTGAAGACGTCATCGATGAAGCCACCCGGATTGAAGCCGTGAAAACGGTGCGGGATTTCTTCGTGAGCAGCCGCCAAAACGGGTCCGGGCGCTGCCTGATATCCACCCGGAAATTAGAGGAAACCGTCAACCACATCATTGAGGATTTGCTGAGCCAGAGAAATCTGATGGTGAACCTGCAGGATATCCGCGCCATGGACGACTACACCTTTGGCCATTCCGTCAACGTCTGCGTGCTGTCCCTGGTCGCCGGCATCGGCCTGGGCTTCTCCCGGACCCAGTTGATGCATCTGGGCATGGGTGCGTTAATGCACGACATAGGCAAACTGAAGATCCCGCCCAGTATCATGAATAAACCGGGCAAATTGACGGATGAAGAGTTTGCCGTCATGAAGCAGCATACCACCTTCGGTTATGAGCTGCTGCGGCACGAAGTGAGCCTGCTCACCGCCCACATAGCCTTAGAGCACCATGAAAGATTTGACGGCGCCGGTTATCCCAATCGGATCAGCGGCAACGATATCCACTTGTTTTCCCGCATTTGCAGCGTGGCTGACGTCTTTGACGCCCTCACTGCCGACCGGGTGTATCGAAAAGCTTATCCACCCCATGAAGCCTATGAGTACCTGGCTGCTTCAGGAGGAAGCCAGTTTGATTATCACGTGGTAAATGCTTTCTTACGCAATGTGGCGGCTTACCCCACAGGGACCTGGGTGGAACTGAATACCAGGGAAATCGGGGTGGTCGTGGAGACAAAACCGGGCTTTGCCACCCGCCCCCTGGTACGCCTGTGCTTTGGCCCGGCGCCGGAACGGGAGCAGCTGCGCCAGCCGGAGGATGTGGATTTGACCCGTGTGCTGGATCGCTTGATCACGCGAGTCGTGCCGCGGGAGGAAGTAGAAAAAACAGCCCGTAACTTGCCTCGATTAGACAGCCATGTGTTAAAATAATAGTTGAGGTGAAAAAAGATGCCTACTTATGATTTTACCTGCAACAGCTGCAACCATAAATTCTCCGTTTTTACGTCCATCAGCGGCCGCAAGAACGTCAAGTGCCCGGAATGTGGGAGCGGCGATGTCACCCAGCGCATGACCGGATTTCTCTATGCCAAGTCCGGTAGTAGTAACGGATCCGGT
Source organism: Clostridia bacterium (assembly GCA_012840125.1). Classification (NCBI taxonomy): domain Bacteria; kingdom Bacillati; phylum Bacillota; class Clostridia; species Clostridia bacterium. The sequence continues at coordinate 19,476 of DULZ01000105.1, forward strand.
GGCTCTTCCGGTTGCTCCGGCGGCAGCTGCGCCGGTTGTTCCGGCTGTTAGTGCAGGGGCCTCCGGGGTATTGTTCACGGCAAGGAATATCTTGGAGGTCTTCCAGACTGTAGACATAATCGCAGGGCTGGGGAGCGAGGGAACTCATCCCCCAATAGGGCTCCCTGCACACGGCGATTGACGGCAAAGGCCAGCGAAGGAGTCTGTCAACAAGTTGAGAGGCCCCTAAGGAATACCTTAGAGGCCTCGTTTTTTTAGCTGCGGCCCAGTTGTTCGAATTGGTCCGTATGCTCTTGGGACCACTGGTCTAAGCGGTCCCGGTCTTGCCATTGGCGCCGGTCCCTGTTTCCTTCCTGGTCGTCAAGCAAGTTCTTGGCAAACCTAAGGGGCATCGAGACGGCTGTTTGGCCGATTTGGCTGATCTGTCGCAGCATCTTGCCGGAAGGATTATTCCGGTCGCCGGTCAGTTCCCGGGTCAACGCAAAAGGCAGGGTTGCCAGTTCTTCCGTGGCGTCAAGTCCTTGCTTGATGATGGAAATAATGGACACATGGATCCCTCCAAGACACTTTTTGCTTATTATGATCCTAAGCTTAAGCCGTTATGAGGGACAAAAAAGGTAAATGCAGGCAGGAACCCGGGGAATAGATCTTTTCTGTAAGTAACTATTGACAGGGAATCTGTAAGCAACTATACTATTATTCAAAATCATTTGCCGAAGCGTATAAAAATGCAATTCGAAAAAGCAATGACGGGGGCCATGCCAATTAAATGTCTCAGGTCACAGAGAGCCGGGGCAGGTGGGAGCCGGTACCGGGCTTTAGTTGGAATCTCTCCTCGTAGCTGCTTTGGTGAACGGCACAGGGTGCCCAGTAATCAAAGACGGTGTGCGCGACCGTTATTTCGCGACAACGAGTTGGCTGTTTCATGCAGCAAACAGGGTGGTACCGCGGGAACCAGTGCCTCTCGTCCCTGGTAGTGATTGCCAGGGACGAGGGGTTTTTTTATTCTTCGTCCTGTAATAAATGTGCAATAAATAATTAAGGAGGGGCCATGCATGAGTTTAATCATTTACCTGGACGGCAAATACGTTCCCGAAGAGGAAGCGAAGTTATCGGTTTTTGACCACGGGGTACTGTACGGGGACGGCGTATTCGAAGGGATCCGGGCTTATCACGGCCGCGTTTTCAAGCTCCGGGAGCACCTGGTCCGGCTCTATGAATCTGCCCGCACCATTAACCTGAACATATGGCTATCCCTGGAGGAAATGCAGGAGGTTGTGCTGGAAACCCTGCGCCGCAATAACCTTAGGGATGGGTACATTCGCCTGGTGGTAACCCGGGGCAAGGGGGATTTAGGTTTAGATCCCAGGAACTGCCCGAAGGCCAGCATTTTCTGCATTGCCGCCAGCATCAAACTGTATCCGGAAGAGATGTACCAAAACGGCTTGGAAATCGTGACGGTGGCCACCCGGCGCAATATTCCGGAGGCCTGCAATCCCCAAGTGAAATCCTTGAACTACTTGAATAACATTTACGCCAAGATCGAGGCGGCCCAAGCCGGGGTAGCGGAAGCCTTAATGCTCAATCAGGAAGGCTTCGTGGTGGAGGCCACCGGGGACAACATTTTCCTGGTGAAAAACGGCAAGCTCATCACCCCGCCGCCCTACCTGGGACTGTTGAAAGGCATTACCAGGGATACGGTCATGGAACTGGCCCGGGAAATGGGAATTGAGGTGGAGGAAGCGGTCTTTACCCGCAATGAAGTGTACAATGCCGACGAGGTCTTCCTGACCGGCACGGCGGCGGAACTGATTCCGGTGGTGAAAGTAGACAGCCGGGTCATAGGCGACGGCAAACCGGGACCGGTCTTTGCCAGACTGCTGGAGGCTTACCGGGAACTGACGAAGATCAACGGACCGAAAATTTACCCCGATGAGGAGTGAGAAACGTGCCAAGCAAAACCATGAAGGAGGGCCTGGAAAAGGCACCCCACCGTTCTTTGTTAAAAGCCCTAGGCTTAACTGACGCGGAAATCCGCCGGCCCCTGGTCGGCATTGTGAATTCCTTTAATGAGGTGGTCCCCGGGCACATGCACCTGCGGCAAATCAGTGACGCGGTGAAGGCGGGAGTGAGGATGGCCGGGGGTACTCCTTTGGAGTTTCCCACCATCGCCGTGTGCGACGGGATTGCCATGAACCACGAGGGGATGCGGTATTCCCTGGCTTCCCGGGAACTGATCGCCGATACGATTGAAATCATGGCCAAAGCCCATGCCTTTGACGCCCTGGTGTTTATTCCCAACTGCGATAAGAACGTACCCGGCATGTTGATGGCTGCCGCCAGGCTGAACCTGCCTGCCGTCTTTGTCAGCGGCGGTCCCATGCTGCCCGGCGAACACCGGGGGCAGAAATTAACCTTAAACAGCATGTTTGAAGCCGTGGGCCGGGTGGCGGCCGGCACCATGACCATGGAGGAACTCCAGGAAATAGAAGATGCCGCCTGTCCCACCTGCGGCTCCTGTGCCGGCATGTTTACCGCCAATTCCATGAACTGTTTGACGGAAGTGCTGGGCATGGGTCTGCCGGGCAACGGCACCGTGCCGGCGGTTTATTCCGCCAGGCTCCGGCTGGCTAAAGTAGCCGGCATGAAAGTGATGGAACTGTTGGCCCGGGATATCAGGCCTTTAGATATTATGAAGCCGGAAGCTTTTGGGAATGCTTTGGCCGTGGATATGGCCATGGGCTGTTCCACCAATACGGCCCTGCACTTGCCTGCCATTGCCCGGGAAATCGGCATGAAGCTGGATTTAAGTCTCATCAATGAAATCAGTCAAAAGACGCCGCACTTGTGCAAACTGTCCCCCGCCGGGGAAGCGACCATGGACGACTTGGACCGGGCCGGCGGTGTGCCAGCCGTCATGAAGGAATTGGCGGATCACGGCCTTTTGGACGACAGTTTAATGACGGTTACCGGCCAAACCATCCGGGAGAATTTGAAAGATGTGGCCGTGTTGGACCGGTCCGTTATCCGGTCCGTAGAGGATCCCTACAGCCGCGACGGCGGCTTGGCGGTGCTGTGGGGCAATCTCGCCCCTGACGGAGCCATTGTGAAAAAGGCTGCCGTGGCTCCGGCCATGCTGGTCCATGAAGGACCCGCCCGGGTCTTTGATGCCGAAGAGGAAGCCGTTGCCGCCATTCTGGGTAAGAAAATCCAGCCCGGCGATGTAGTCGTGATCCGGTATGAAGGGCCGAAAGGCGGTCCCGGCATGCGGGAAATGCTGACCCCCACTTCCGCTTTGTGCGGCATGGGATTGGATGATAAAGTGGCTCTCATTACCGACGGTCGTTTCTCCGGCGCCAGCCGGGGCGCAGCCATCGGCCATGTCTCGCCGGAGGCCGCTTTGGGAGGTCCCATTGGGTTGCTCCAAGACGGGGACCGGATCAAAATTGATATTCCTAACCATTCTCTCCAGGTGTTACTTGACGAAGCGGAACTGGCAGCCAGGCGGGCCAATTGGCAAGCGCCTGCGCCTCGGATTAAGAGGGGCTACATGGCCAGATATGCCAATACGGTGACTTCCGCGAGTACGGGGGCGATTGTAGATGGCTAAGAAGTTAACAGGAGCGCAAATCCTGTTGGAAGCTCTGCAGAGGGAAGGGGTGGACACCATTTTCGGTTACCCCGGCGGAGCTGTCCTACCAATCTATGATGCTTTGTTTAATACACCGTCCATCCGGCATGTCCTGGTGCGGCATGAACAAGGGGCGGTGCATGCCGCCGACGGTTATGCCCGTTCCACCGGTAAACCCGGGGTGGTCTTTGCCACCTCGGGCCCCGGGGCGACGAACCTGGTTACCGGCATCGCTACCGCCTATATGGACTCGGTGCCCCTGGTGGCGGTGACGGGCCAGGTGGCGCTCAGTCTCCTGGGCCGGGACTCTTTCCAGGAAGCCGACATTACCGGCATTACCTTGCCGATCACGAAATACAACTACCTGGTGAAGGATCCCAACGAATTAGCCTATGTGATTCACGAGGCTTTTTATGTAGCTACTTCCGGGCGCCCCGGACCGGTGTTAATCGATATCCCCAAGGATGTCCAGGCGGCGCTGGTGCCCTTTGATGAGTACCCGCCGCGGGAGCTGGAATTACCGGGCTACCAGTTGACGGAAAATCACTTGGAAGAAAAGCTGGCGACCATTTTGGGAGAACTGGCCGAGGCGGAAAAGCCGGTCATCTTCGCCGGCGGCGGCGTGATTAAATCCGGTGCCGCCGGGGAGCTCATGGCTTTGGCGGAAAAGACCAACATCCCCGTGGCGTACAGCCTGATGGGCAAAGGGGCTTTTCCGGACAATCATCCCTTGTGCCTCGGGATGGTTGGCATGCACGGCTTGGCCCATACTAACTATGCCTTTACCGAATGTGACTTCTTGCTAGGGCTGGGAGTTAGGTTTAGCGACCGGGTCACGGGAAAACTGGATGAATTCTGCCCGCGGGCGACCATCGTCCATGTGGATATTGACCCGGCGGAAATCAACAAGAACATCCGTGCCCATTATCCCGTAATCGGGGATATTAAGAATGTTTTGAAAATCATGCTGCCGCTGTTAGAAAAATTCACCTTCAAGGACTTTACCCCTTGGCATGAAAAAATTGCCGCATGGAAACAACAATACCCCCTCCGGTATGAGAATAAAGGGTTGAAACCGCAGTATATTATACAGCAGATCAACGAGTTGACTAACGGTGAAGCTTTCATTACCACCGAAGTAGGGCAAAACCAGATGTGGGCGGCCCAGTACTACCGGGCCACCAGGCCCAGGAGCTTTATCTCCTCCGGAGGTTTAGGCACCATGGGCTACGGCTTGCCGGCGGCCGTCGGCGTGCAAATCGCCCACCCGGATGCGGTGGTGGTGAATATCTCCGGGGACGGCAGCTTCCAGATGAACGTGCAGGAACTGGCTACCGCCGTCCAAAATGAGCTGCCCATCAACGTCGTGATTCTAAATAACGGCTATTTAGGCATGGTACGCCAGTGGCAGGAGATGTTCCTGGACCGCCGCTACTCTCATGTGGATATTACCTTCGGTCCCGATTTTGTCAAACTGGCGGAAGCCTACGGGGCCGTGGGCCTGCGGGTGGAGCGGCCGGAGGATGTGCGCCCTGCCTTGGAAGAGGCCCTCAAATCGAAGCGGACCTATGTCATTGACTGCATTGTAGAGCGGGAAGAAAACGTGTTACCCATGGTACCCGCCGGAAGTGCCATTCACAACATGTTAGGGAGGTAATGGCATGAAGCATACCCTGTCAGTCTTGGTGGAAAATAAGCCCGGGGTCCTGACCAGGATCGCCGGATTATTTGCCCGCCGGGGATACAACATCGACAGCTTAGCCGTCGGGCGTACGGAGGATCCGGCGGTGTCCAGAATGACCATCGTGGTTGACGGCGACGAGCGGGTCATTGAGCAGGTGACGAAACAGCTGAACAAGCTGGTGGATGTCATCAAGCTGACTGACATGACCAACGAGGAATATGTGGACCGGGAATTAATCCTGATCAAAGTGCATGCAGACCCGACCACCCGGGCCGAGATCATGCAGATCGTGGATATTTTCCGGGCGAGGATCGTGGATATCGGGCGTAACAGCTTGATCATTGAATGTACCGGCGACGCAGGCAAGATTAACGCCATCGAAAGTGCCCTCAGGCCTTTCGGGGTGCGGGAACTGGTACGGACCGGAAGAATTGCTCTGGCGCGCGGATCAAAACACAAGAACGGCAGTTGATTCCCGAAAAGGAGGGTTAGGTTTGAGTATCACAGGTGCCAAGGCATTGATTAAGAGCCTGGAAGCGGAAGGAGTCGAAATAGTTTTCGGCTATCCGGGGGGAGCTGTCCTTTCCATCTACGATGCCCTGCGGGAATCTTCCATTCGACACGTGCTGGTGCGGCAGGAACAGGCCGCCGTCCACGCGGCCAGCGGTTATGCCCGGGTGACCGGTCGTCCGGGGGTGTGCCTGGCTACTTCCGGACCCGGGGCTACCAATTTGGTGACCGGCATAGCCACCGCCTACATGGACTCCATTCCCATTATCGCCATCACCGGCCAGGTGGCCACCAGCATGGTGGGAACCGACGCTTTCCAGGAAGTTGATATCTTCGGCATTACCATGCCGATTACCAAGCATAACTATTTAGTGCAAAGAGCCGAGGACTTACCGCGGGTTGTGCGGGAGGCGTTTCACATCGCCAGTACCGGCCGGCCCGGCCCGGTCTTAATTGACATTCCCAGGGATGTGTCCGGCGGCCTGTTGGAGGAATACGCGCCGGTAACGCGAGTGGAACTGCGTGGCTACAAGCCCACCTACCGCGGCCACCCCGCTCAGGTGCGCAACCTGGCCCAGTTGATCAAGGATGCCCAAAGGCCGCTCATCTATGCGGGCGGGGGCGTGCTGCGGTCAGGCGCTCATGAGGAACTGCTGAAATTGGCTGAGCTCATCAGCGCTCCTGTCACCACCACCCTGCAGGGGATCGGGGCTTTCCCGGAAAATCATCCCCTGTCATTGGGGATGCTGGGCATGCACGGTACTCCCTATGCCAACTTGGCCGTGCAGCAGTGTGACCTGTTAATCGGGCTGGGAGTGCGGTTTGACGACCGGGTGACCCTGGCGGTGCAGAAATTTGCTCCCCAAGCCAAAATCGTGCACGTGGATGTGGACCCGGCCGAGATCGGGAAAAACGTGGTAACAGATCTTCCCATCGTGGGCGACATTCGCCTCGTACTGGAGGACCTGCTGGGCTTGCTCAGCAAAAAGGAATGCCCGGAGTGGGTGGAGGAAATCCACCGGCTGAAAAAAGAACACCCGTTATACTACGGCAATCCCCAGGAGGGGCTTAAGCCGCAATACGTATTGGAAAAACTTGGTGAGATGCTGAGAGAGGAAGAAGCCATCGTTACCTCTGATGTGGGGCAGCATCAAATGTGGGCGGCCCAGTACTGCAAGTTTCTACGGCCCAATACCTTCTTGACCACCGGTGGATTAGGCACCATGGGCTACGGGTTCCCCGCCGCCGTGGGAGCGCAGATTGCCAATCCCAAGGCCAAGGTGGTGGCCGTGACCGGTGACGGGAGTTTTCAAATGCACATGGCCGAATTAGGCACGGCGACGGAAAACCGGCTTCCCATCAAAATCCTCCTGTTCAATAACAGCTATTTGGGCATGGTGAAGCAGCTGCAGCACTTCTTTGTCGGAGGCCGCTACGCCGGGGTGGAGTTCCACGGCAACCCGGATTTTGTGAAGCTGGTCAGCGCTTATGACAACGCTTGCGGCTACCGGATCACGTCCCCCGGGGATGTGGAACCGGTGCTTAAAGAAGCCCTGCAAAACGACAAGCTGACCTTGATTGAATGCGTGATCAGCGATAATGAATGGGTCTATCCCATCGTACCAAACGACAAGGGGTTGGATGAAATGATCCAGTTTCCCAGGGAGGAATAGAGTCAGGATGAAGGATCGAGTATACATTTTCGATACAACCTTAAGAGACGGGGAACAAACGCCGGGCGTCAGCCTCAATATTCATGAAAAACTGGAAATTGCCGCCCAGCTGGCCCGGCTGGGGGTGGACGTGATTGAAGCGGGTTTTCCCATCACCTCCAAAGGGGATTATGAGGCGGTCAGGGCCATTGCCGGGTCCATTAAAGGCCCAGCTATCTGCGCCCTGGCCAGGGCTTCCGAAAAAGACATCGATGTGGCCTGGGAAGCCCTGCAGGAAGCGGAGAATCCTCGCATTCATACTTTTATCGCCAGCTCCGATATTCATTTGAAATACAAATTGAAAATGACCAGGGAAGAAGTCCTGGAGGCTATCACCAGGGCCGTTACCTACGCCAGGCGGTATACAAGCAACGTGGAGTTTTCCCCGGAAGATGCCTCCCGGACGGACCGGGACTTCATCTGCCGGGTAGTGGAAACCGCCATCAAGGCGGGGGCGAAAGTGGTCAACATCCCCGATACCGTGGGCTATGCCACTCCCGAAGAATTCGGCAGTTTTATCGCCAACATCACCAACCGGGTACCCAATATCGATCAAGCCATTATCAGCGTCCACTGTCACAATGATTTGGGCCTGGCGGTGGCCAATACCCTGGCGGCTTTGAAAAACGGGGCCCGGCAGGTGGAAGGAACCATCAACGGCATTGGGGAACGGGCCGGCAACGTGTCCCTGGAGGAAGTGATTATGGCCCTGGTCACCCGCAAGGACCAGTACGGCTTAACCACGGGGATCAATACGGAAGAAATCTACCGCACCAGCCGGCTGGTCAGTTCCATGACGGGCATGGCTGTCCATGCCAATAAACCCATCGTGGGGAAAAACGTCTTTGTCCACGAGTCCGGCATTCACCAGGACGGGGTCCTGAAAGAAAGGACTACCTATGAAATCATGAACCCGGCCACCATCGGTATGACGGTGAACAACATCGTCTTAGGCAAGCATTCCGGCCGGCATGCTTTCCGGGAAAGGCTGGCGGAACTGGGCTACAAGCTCAGTGAAGAGGCCCTGGAAAAAGCATTTGCCCGGTTTAAGGACCTGGCGGACCGGAAGAAAGAAATCACCGACCGGGATCTGGAAGCCATTGTGGAAGACCAGATCCGGATTGTGCCGGAAAAATTCCACTTGGAGCACATGCACATTTCCAGCGGCAACCGGGTGCTGCCCACCGCCACCGTGGGGATCCGTTTCGATGACCGGCTGGTGGAAGAAGCCGCCTGTGGAGATGGGCCCATCGATGCGGTGTTTAAAGCCATTGACAAGATTACCGGCATCCCCGTATGCCTGAAGCATTACGCTTTAAATGCCGTCACCGGCGGCAAGGATGCCATCGGGGAAGTGGTGGTGCGCCTGGCGGTGCGGGACAAAGTGTTTATCGGCCGCGGCTTGAGCGTGGATGTCATTGAAGCCAGCGCCAAGGCTTATATCAACGCCCTGAATAAAGCGGTTTTTGAACTAGGTGAAGAAATTATGCATAGCGGCAAGGAGAGTGAAGCCAATGGGAATGACCATCACGGAAAAAATACTTGCTGAGCACGCCGGCAAGGAATTTGTGGAGCCGGGGGAACTGATCAACGCCCGGCTGGACCTGGTGCTGGGAAATGACATTACCGCACCGGTAGCCATCAAGGAATTTGAAAAACTCGGCATCGAGAAGGTGTTTGATCCGGATAAAGTAGTGCTGGTGCCGGACCATTTCACTCCCAACAAGGACATCAAGTCCGCTGAGCTGGCGAAAACCGTGCGGGAATTCGCCAAGAAGCAGGGTTTGACCAATTATTTTGAAGTAGGCCGGATGGGCATTGAGCACTGCCTGCTCCCGGAACAAGGGCTGGTCCTGCCGGGCGACGTAGTCATCGGTGCCGATTCCCACACCTGCACCTACGGCGCCCTGGGGGCTTTTGCCACCGGGGTGGGCAGCACCGACATGGCCGCCGGTATGGCCACCGGGGAAGCCTGGTTTAAGGTACCTGAGACCATCAAGTTCATCTACTACGGCAAGCTGAGACCTTATGTCAGCGGCAAAGACCTGATTCTCTACACCATCGGTTTGATCGGCGTCGACGGGGCCAGGTACATGGCCATGGAGTTTACCGGCGAAACTATCAAGGAACTCTCCATGGATAACCGGCTCACCATGGCCAACATGGCCATTGAAGCCGGGGCGAAAAACGGCATCTTCGAGCCGGACGAAATCACCCTGGCTTACGTGGAAAAGCGGGCCAAGCGGCCCTATCAGGTCTACCACAGCGACCCTGATGCCAAGTATGCCCAGGTGATCGAGATTGATGTGAGCAAGATCGAGCCCCAAGTGGCTTTCCCCCATTTGCCGGAAAACACCCGGCCCATCAGCGCGGTAGGCGAGGTCAAGATCGACCAGGTGGTGATCGGTTCTTGCACCAACGGCCGCATTGAGGACCTCAGAGTGGCCGCCTCCATTTTGAAAGGTAAGAAAGTCCACCCGGATGTGCGCCTGATCGTGATCCCCGGGACACAGGCCATTTACCTGCAGGCCGTGCGGGAAGGGCTGGTGGAGGCCATCGTGGAGGCCGGCGGCGCTTTCAGCACCCCAACTTGCGGCCCGTGCCTGGGCGGCCACATGGGCATCCTGGCGAAAGGGGAAAGAGCCGTCTCCACCACCAACCGCAATTTTGTCGGCCGCATGGGCCACCCTGAAAGTGAAGTATATCTAGCCAGCCCGGCGGTGGCGGCTGCCAGCGCCATTCTAGGCAGGATTGCCGGGCCCGAGGAGGTAGCGTAAGATGCTGTTTCAAGGCAAAGCATTTAAATTCGGCAATGATATCGATACCGATGCCATTATCCCGGCGCGGCACATGAACACCGCCGTGCCGGAGGAACTGGCGAAACACTGCATGGAAGACGCGGATCCGGAGTTTGTCAATAAAATGTCCCCCGGTGACATTATTGTGGCCGGGAAGAACTTCGGCTGCGGCAGTTCCCGGGAACATGCCCCTATTGCCATCAAGTACGCCGGCGTCTCCTGTGTGGTGGCCAAATCTTTTGCCCGGATCTTTTACCGCAATGCCATCAACATCGGCCTGCCCATTTTTGAATGCCCGGAAGCGGTGGACGGCATCGAGGAAGGGCATCAAGTGGAAGTCAATGCTGATACTGGCGTGATCAAAAACTTGACCACCGGGCAGGAATACCAGGCAAAGCCCTTCCCGGAGTTCATGCAGCAGCTGATTGAGGCCGGGGGATTGATGGCTTACGTGAAAGAGAGGGTGAAGGTCCGTGGCTAGAATCGCCGTATTGCCCGGGGACGGCATTGGCAAGGAAATCGTCCCTGAGGCGCAAAAGGTGCTCAATGTGGTTGCCGGTATTTACGGTTTAGAATTGGAATATGAAGAAGGGCTCATCGGCGGCGCCGCCATCGACGCCACCGGTGTGCCCCTGCCGGAGGAAACGGTGCAGCTGTGCCGGTCCAGCGACGCCGTGCTGCTGGGCGCCGTGGGCGGTCCCAAGTGGGATAACCTGCCCGTGGAGAAACGACCGGAAGTCGCCGCCCTCCTGCCCCTGCGCAAGAAACTGGGCTTGTACGCCAATATCCGTCCCGCTTTCCTGTTCCCGGCCCTGGTGAATGCCTCCTCCCTGAAACCGGAAGTGGTGGCAGGCACTGACCTGGTGGTGATCCGGGAATTGACCGGTGGTATTTACTTCGGGGAGAAAAAACGGGAAAAACATGAAAGCGGCGAAATGGCCCTGGATGCGCTGGTCTATACCACGGAAGAAATCGAAAGGATCTTGAGGCTGGGCTTTGAAACCGCCAGGCAGAGGCGGAAGAAGCTGACCTCCGTGGATAAAGCGAATGTCCTGGAGAGCTCCCGTCTATGGCGGGAAACCGCCGCGAGACTGGCCCAGGAGTATCCTGATGTGGAATTAGAGCATATGTATGTAGATAACTGCGCCATGCAGCTCATCAGAAAACCTACCCAGTTTGACGTGATCGTTACGGAAAACATGTTTGGCGATATTCTCACCGATGAAGCCTCCATGCTGACCGGCTCCATCGGCATGCTGGCCTCCGCCAGCATCGGCGGCCAAGTGGCCCTGTATGAACCGGCCCACGGTTCCGCTCCTGATATCGCCGGGCAGGGCAAAGCCAACCCGCTGGCCACCATCCTGTCCGCCGGTTTAATGCTCCAGTACAGCTTCAACCTGCCGGAAGCTCTGGAGCGCATCAAAAGGGCCATCGGCAGCGTGTTGGAGGCCGGTTACCGGACACCGGACATTATGGAACCGGGTTGTACACTAGTAAACACCAGCACCATGGGAGATCTGGTCTGCCAGTATCTAAGTGGGGAGAAGCTATGAACAAGATCTGGGTCTACGACACGACACTCAGGGACGGCTCCCAAGGAGAGGGGGTCTCCTTAACCGTTGAAGACAAGTTGAAAATCACCGCGCGCTTGGACCATCTGGGCGTGGACTACATCGAAGGGGGTTGGCCCGGTTCCAACCCCAAGGATTTAGAGTACTTCCGGCGGGTGGGCGAGTTGAAGCTGCAGCATGCCAAAGTTACGGCTTTCGGCAGCACCCGGCGCCCTGGCATCAAAGCGGAAGAGGACGCCAATTTACAGGCCCTGATCAATGCCGGCGTGCCGGCGGCGGCCATCTTCGGCAAGAGCTGGGACCTGCATGTGCTGGAGGCCCTGGGTACCACCCTGGCGGAAAACCTGCGCATGATCGAGGATTCCGTCCGGTTCCTGAAAAGCCGGGGGATGGAAGTCATCTTTGATGCGGAGCATTTCTTTGACGGGTATAAGAGAAATCCCGATTACGCTTTGCGGGTCCTGGAGGCCGCCTTTAACGCCGGGGCCGACTGGCTGGTTCTCTGCGACACCAACGGAGGGAGCCTGCCCGAGGAAGTTTTCCGGGCGGTGGAAGAGGTGGCCCGGCGTTTTCAACATCCCCTGGGCATCCACTGCCATAACGACGGGGAACTGGCGGTCGCCAACACCCTTATGGCCATTCAAGCCGGGGTGACCCAGGTGCAGGGAACCATCAACGGGATGGGCGAAAGGTGCGGCAACGCCAACCTGTGCAGCGTGATCCCCAATTTGGAGTTAAAACTGGGTTACCAGTGCTTGCCGAAAGGCCATATCCGGCACCTGACTGAGTGCTCCCGCTATGTCAGTGAAATCGCCAATTTAGTGCAGCACAATAACCAGCCTTTTGTGGGCCAGAGCGCTTTCGCCCATAAGGGCGGCATTCACGTGAGCGCAGTGCTGAAGCACCCGGAAACCTATGAGCACATGCCCCCGGAAGCAGTGGGCAACACCCGCCGCATCTTGGTCTCGGAGCTCTCCGGTGCTTCAAATCTAGTCGGCAAGGCGGAGCAATTCGGGGTTGATTTTTCCGACAAAGCCTTTACCAAGGAGTTAATCCAGAGCATTAAGGAAATGGAATTCCAGGGCTATCAATTTGAAGGGGCTGAGGCTTCCCTGGAGTTACTGGTCAAAAAGGCTACCGGCGAGTACAGCCCTTACTTCCAGGTGGATTCCTTCAAGATCCTGTCGGAAAAGGTGGCCGAGGGCAAAACCATTTCCGAGGCTATGGTGAAGGTTCGGGTAGGGGACCGGATGGTGCATACCGCCGCCGAAGGCAACGGTCCCGTGAACGCCTTGGATAACGCCCTCCGCAAAGGATTGGAGGAGTTTTTCCCGGCCATCGCCGAGATGCATTTAAGCGACTACAAGGTCCGGGTGCTGGACGAAAAAGATGCCACCGCCGCCAAGGTGCGGGTTCTCATCGAATCCCGCGATGTCACGGGCGCCTGGAGCACCGTCGGCGTCTCCACCGACATTATCGAAGCCAGCTGGGAAGCGCTGCTGGACAGTTTCAACTATTTCCTCATGAAAAGAAACGCCGGCCAGAAGTTGGCGGCCAACGATGCTTGAGTCAAAAGCTGTCAGGCGACAGCTTTTGATTTTTTTTTTCTTGAAAGTAGACAAAAATAGCAGTATTTCCCGAAGGAGTTTTTTCGCCTTTTAGCCAATAAACTGGTAACAAATGGAAAATCCACCCGAACGGAGTGATGGGATGAGCAAGAACAAGGGAAAAAGCAAGGCAAAAAAGGCGAAAAGCAAATCCGTCGTACCGGCCAGTGTGGTCAGGGTGAGCGGCCGGTTGGCCAATATCTTGGATCACGTCAAACAGGCCCTTTATCACGAGCCGTTAACCTATGAAGAGTTGTACCGGCGTGTCCGGGAAAAACTGCCCTTGGTGGACCCGGACAAACTGGAGCGGGATCTTAAGCGCTGCCTGGGCAACAACGTTTCCTTTTATTTCAAAAACAACCGGTGGCAGATGGACAAGACCGGCAGCCCCGGCAACGATCCCTTTTATCAATACTTGATGACCCTCGGGTATCCGGTGACTTTTCGCGAATTGAGGGCACTGGCCGAGGAAAACGGGTATGGGGAGATACCCGTCCGGGAACAGGATTTTGCTTATGACGGTCGTTTCATCCGGTTGAAAAACGGCAAATGGGGCCTTACTTACTGGCAAGTCTCCCTGGAAGTCTCCCTGCAGGACTTGCAGCAAGTGGTGCGCCTGCTGCAGCGGTGCGAGTACCCGTTAGATTCAGAGCGGATCGCCAGGGAGGTCTTCGGCATCGGCGTCACCGACACGAACCTGGAGCAGGCATTACACAAGGACCAGCGTTTCCTGGAAGTGGCCCCGGGACTCTGGTACTTAAAGAGCAAAATCGATGCCTTAATTGCCGACATCACGGCACCGGACGAGTTTTCCTTTATCCGGCAAGCGGAAATCAGCGCCCTGCAGGAAGCGGAACTGATGCTGATTATCGAAGAAGCCGATGCTTCCAAGCGGGAGTATATCGTTTCCTCCTGGGACTTGGAGAAAGGCGTCCTCCGGCTGAGCAAGCGGCTGGCGGAGCTGTTTGAACCCATTGACCAGATTGCCTATTTAAAGGTAAAAACCGGCAACGGGGAATTGGGCGTTTGGTTTCTTAAAGAACAGCGCTGCCTGGCGGGACTGCGGCCCTGGTTTGAAGAATACGGCCTGGAACCGGGCAGCAAAGTGGAAGTGAGCCGGGACGACGATCCCGGGTATATCAAGTTAAAAGCCAGCGGCGAACGAGAAGCGGAAGTCTTCGCCGAAGGCCTGCGGGTCAAGAAACTGGTGAAATTGAAAAAGGAATGCGCCGTCGCCGCCCCTTCTTTGGAAGAAGTGGTGACGGAAATACTGCAGCTTTACCCGGATGGGTTGGACATGCCCACCCTGTCCACCCTGGTGATGCTGATCCAGGGTGCGCCGGAGGAAGAGTTGTCGGAGTTGCTGGACCAATACCCCTATTACGAGCGGGACAAGCATGGGATCTGGTCCTGCAACGTGCCCATGCGGCAAGCTTACCACCAGTGGCAAAAGGAAAGAGAAGAGTTCCGGCGGCAAATCGCCACCGCCACGGAAGACTACCAGGCCTTGCTGGAGGCCAAGACCACTTTGGAAGAAGAACTGGCATACCTGCAGGATCACCACCGCCAGGAAGAGGCCCTGTTCCAGGCGAAAATTGAAGAACTGTCGGCGGCCAATGAGCACCTGGCGTTGGAAAACAGCCGCCTGAAAAACGAGTGTAGCCTGCTGGAGGCCCGGCAGAAAGAATTACTGGAGCACGTGGAGCACCAGGGGAGCCAGCTGGTGGCTTTAAGGGCGGAGAAAAACAAGCTGAAAGTGAAACTGGAACAGCTGGAAAACCGGGCCATGCAGCTCCAAAGCACCCTGAACCAGCTGATGGAGGACGCTCACCAGGAAGTGGAACGCCTCAAGCGGGAACTGGCGGAGAAGACCCACCAAATGGACAGCCTGCAGTATGCCAACAAGGAACTCCAGAAGAACCTGGCGCGGCTCCACGAAGAACGCCGGCAGATGAAGCGCCAGATTTCTTCCTGGCCCATCAGGATTGCCATGTTCTTAACCGGGTTAGTGGAACGGCGGCGCACCATTGGCGGTTAATACCAGTTGATGCTTCCAAGGACCGGCTTGGAAGCTTTTTTGTCACTTTTTATTTGATAGTCTGGCGGGAAGCCGTCAAATTGACAGGAATTTTGAGCTTATTGTAGAATATATAAATACTTAAAAACTTTTTCGCCCTGAAACGTTATTACTGGGTTCCGGCGAAACAGGGCATTCGGGACGAAAGAGGGAAACAATTAATCGCAAAATTCAGAAGTTTGCTAATTCTCAAAGAAAGGAGATGATGGGTCAAACCAGCCGGATCGCACCAGCCCAGAGCAATTCAAATTGCGGAGGTGGAAGCAAGCATGGAATTGGATGACCTGCTTAGAAGCAGAGGCATGAATAGAAGGGAGTTCATCAAACTGCTGACGGCGGCGGCCGTGGCCATGGGCTTCTCCGCGACGGACGTGCCGGCCATGGCCCAGGCTATTGAAGAAGGGGTGAAGAAAACCCCGGTAATCTGGATGAAAGGGCAGTTGTGCACCGGCTGCACCTGTTCTTCCATTTCCACCCTGGACCCCGGTCCTGCTGAGGTGGTCCTGGACCTGCTCTCCTTCCGGTACAACCCCACCATAATGGCTGCGGCGGGACACCAGGCCCAGCAAGCCATGGAGGACACCATCAAAGAAGGTGGCTACCTTTTAGTGATGGAGGGCGCCGTGCCCACGGCTGATGACCGGTTTGTGGTGTCCGGGGGCAAACCCGTGCGGGAAAAGCTGCTGGAGGCCTCTGCCAATGCTGTCGCCGTAGTGGCGGTCGGGGCTTGCGCCAGTTTCGGCGGGATCCCGGCGGCGGGGCCTACGGGAGCGGTAGGAGTCGACAAGATCGTTACCGGTAAGCCCGTCATCAACCTGCCCGGCTGCCCGGTGAACCCGAGATGGCTGTACGGTACGGTGATGTACTACCTCATGTACCAGGAGCTTCCCGAACTGGACGCTTATAATCGCCCCAAGATGTTCTACGGCAAGCTGCTCCATGACAACTGCCCGCGCCGCGGCCGCTTTGAGCGCGGCGAATTCCTGACCGATTGGAACAGCGATGAGCAAAAAGACTGGTGCCTGCTTTTGATGGGCTGCAAGGGGCCTAAAACCTACACCGATTGCCCGCAGGGACTGTGGAATGACGGGGTAAACTTCTGCATTAATGCCGGGTCCCCCTGCTCAGGCTGTACCCAGCCGGAATTCTATGCCGCCGGTTTTGGTGACACCCGGGCCGGCTTCTCGCCCTTGTACGCGAGACAGAATTCCTTTGCTTTACCCGGCTTGGGCGGCATTGAAGCCACCAAGGTGGGCAAGGTGATGGCCGGGGTGACGGCCGCCGGTATCGGTCTCCACTTGGCGGCGCGCACCGTGAGCGGCAGCAAGCACAAGAGCGGGGGTCACAGTGAATAATGGCGCAGAAAATAGTGATCGATCCCGTAACCAGGATTGAAGGCCATCTGAAAATTGAAGTGGTGGTGGAAAACGGCCAGGTGACCGATGCCTGGGTGGTGGGTACCGCCGCCAGGGGTTTTGAAATCTTGCTGCGAGGAAAAGACCCGCGGGATGCCACTTATGTGACGGAAAGAGTGTGCGGTGTCTGTGCCGGGCCCCACGGCTGGGCTTCTTCCATGGCCGTGGAGACAGCCCATGGGGCAACCTTGCCCGAAGCAGCCCGGGTCATCAGGAACCTCATTATCGGGGCCATGTGGCTCCACAACCATCCCTTGCATTTTTACCACCTGTCGGCCCTGGATTACCTGGATGTCATGGCCGTGGCCGAGTACCGGGGCAATGACAAGCAGCTGTTGGAAGTCAGGGACAAGATCCTGGCGCTGGTGAAAGCGGGGGATACGGCTCCCTTGACACCGCGCTACGAGCCCGATGAATACTGCATCAGGGATCCGGAAACCGTGATCACGTGCGTGGCTCATTACCTGAAGGCGTTGGAAATACAGGCCAAGGCCAGGAAGCTCTCCGCTGTCTTCGGCGGCAAGCAGCCCCACCAGTCCAGTATTGTGGCCGGCGGGGTTACGATCAAGCCCAACCCGCAGCAGATACTGAAATACAAATCCATGCTGAAAGAACTGGTTAAATTCATGCGGGAAGTCTATGTACCGGACGTGGTTGCCCTGGGCACCGGCCCCCTGCTGCCGCTGGCCCAAGCGGGACTGGGTGGGGGCAACGGGAATTACCTGTCCTACGGCGTGTTCCCCCTGGGGGACGGCAACCACTTGTTTAAGCCCGGCGTCGTTTTCAACGGTCAGCTCAACAACGTGCAGCCCTTGGACCAGGGCAGGATCACGGAAGACGTCAAGCATTCCTGGCTCAAGGACGAGGCAGCCGGGCACCCCTCCGCCATGACGACGGAGTTTGATCTAGACAAGGCGGGGGCTTACAGCTTCCTGAAAGCACCGCGGTATGAGGGCCAAATCATGGAAGTTGGTCCCCTGGCCCGGATGCTCGTCCACCAGCCCCCGGCTTTCATGGAGTTCATAGAGAAGTATCAGATCAAGCCCGGTGCCGTGGCGCGGCATGCGGCCAGGGCCTTTGAAATCCTGATGCTCTGCGACGCCATGGAGGAATGGATCGATGAACTGCCGTACCTCTTAGCCGGTAAAGATGCCCGGATTCACGATACCGACCACTGGAACCCGCCCAAATCGGGCAGTGGGTACGGGCTGCTGGATGCACCGCGGGGCGCCTTGGGCCACTGGATTGAGATCGAAGATTACAAGATCAAGAATTACCAGATGGTGGTGCCTACTACCTGGAATTTCTCGCCCAGGGATGAAAAGGGCAACCGGGGACCGGCGGAAACGGCTTTACTCGGAGTTCCCGTGCCGGATCCGGACAATCCCATCAACATTGTCAGGGTGGTACGTTCCTACGATCCTTGCCTGTCTTGCGCGGTTCACCTGATCGAAGCCGACAGAGAGCAAGTCCGGCAATTCAAGATTTGCTGAGGTGGTGACGGCATGAGCAGTCAGGAACAATTTCACTGGCCCCAACGATTAGCCCACTTAATCAACCTGATCGCCATTGTCCTCTTGATCTTTACCGGTTTTTACATCTACTATCCCTTTGCGGCCGGGTTGATGGGGGCGGCTCGTTATTTCCATTATATTGCGGCCTTTGTGCTGATCCTGAATATGGTCTGGCGGGTCTACTATGCCTTTTTCGGCAAATACCGGGATTACTATGAATACAAACCGGAACTGGGCAAGATCCTGCGCGTGGTCAAGTATTACTGCTTTATGGGGGAAGCCCCGGCTGCCAGGGGCAGGTACAATGCCCTGCAAAAACTGGCTTACCTGAGCATTCCCTTTCTGGTCATGTACCAGGCCTGTACCGGTATGGCCCTGGCCATGCCGGACCGGCTGGCCGGGTTCATCGAAGCCCTGGGAGGCATGGCCAACGTGCGAGCCCTGCATTATTTTGGGACTTGGCTCTTTATCTGCTTTGTCCTAATCCATCTCTACATGGTGTTTTCGGAAAAACCTTACCAGGTGATGGTGATGTTCCTGGGTAAGGAACCAGGTCAACAAAAACCGTTGATGAAGCAGGCAGGTTCCCATGTGCAGCAAAAACAGTGAGGCAAACAAAATCCTTGTGTTAGGCGTAGGCAACGTCCTTTTGCAGGATGAAGGTTTCGGGGTACACCTGGTGCGGGAAATGGCCGCCATGGAATGGCCCCCGCAAGTAGAATTTATCGACGGGGGCACGGCCGGCATGGAACTGATCCACCTGTTTGAAGATGCTGCTTTGTTGATCGTGGTGGACAGCCTTAACGCCCAGGTGGAACCGGGGAGCGTTTTCAAATTTCAGGTGGGGGATGTGGCCGATTTGCCGAAGAAGATTAAAACATCTTTTCATGATATCGGGTTGCTGGAGGTCTTGCAGGTAGCCGGCATCCTCGGCTGCCTGCCGGAAACAATTATTTACGGCGTCCAGCCCAAGACCGTGGACTGGGGTTTGGAGCTGACGCCGGAACTGAGCGAGGTCAAAAGCAAGGTCATGTCTTTGATTGCGGAGGACATAGCCGCCAGGACCAGGTGAACATGGCCGGTTTTTTCGAGCCACGGCTTCAGCCGTGGCTCTTTGACGTTTAAAAACCAAAGCCCACCGGCGCCGGCGGGGCCGGTGGGCGGTACCGCTGTTTTATTGGGGCGTGACTACCCGGGCGTAAATCCAGGGCTCCACGGACTTAACCGCCGGGATGTGGATTTCCTGTCTTTGCTGTACTTCCGGGTGGATGTTGTACTGGGTTTTCCAGATATCGATGAGCCCGCCGGTGAATGTAAGTCCTTTTTCCAGGGTATGGGGGTCGCCGATGGCTTTGACGATGACCGGAAAGAGCAGTCTTTCCCCGTCGATGGTAATGTAAAAGGAAAAGGCGTCGCTGGCTTCCGCGATGCTGGTGCGAGCGGTGATGCGGTGATCATTGACGGAGATAGCCTCCGCCCCGGTGGCCCAGAGCTCATTCACCAGGTCCACCAGGTCGAGGAAATACAGGGGCGCATCACCGGTAATCGTGACCGTAATCCCCGGCCCGGTAACCGGGGTAATGCCGCTGACCAACCGCAATTTGTTGATGTCATCCGTCATGGTCTTCAAAGCGGAAGTTTCCTTCTCCGATTGAGCCAGCAGGTCCCGGTAGGCCGCATCCAGGTTTTGGATTTCTTCCTGCAGTACACGGTTTTTGTCGTCCAGGTTCTTCCAAACCGTAATAAGGTCTTCCTTACGCTGGGCGTCCAAAGCCGTCAGTACCTTTTGTTGGGTTTGAAACTGGGTAGAAAGCAAGAATCCGAGAACAATAAATACTAAAGTGAGGGAGATATACCAGCCTTTGTTTTTAATATTCATCGGTTTCCTCCTCCCCCTTGACTTCCTGCAAGTGACTGGCGGACAAACTACCCTTGTAAGTGGGGATGAGGATGTTTTCTTCCTGCACGATACTGACCGGGAAATCCCGGTTTTTCAGCCAGGGATAAGTTTGCCCGTTGGTCACGTGATACGTCAGGATTTCCGGATCGCCGATGGCCCTGATTTCATAGGGCGGGGCCAGGCGCATGGAATTGACCAGGATGACGGTGCCCACACAGCGGATATCACTGGGGGTAGTGATTCTCTGGTTGTTGATGGAGATGGCTTCGGCACCGCCGGCTTTTAAGTCGTTGACCAGGTAGAGCAGGTCCTTGTCATGGATAATATATTTATTAGGATCAAAAGTAAGGGGATCAGACGCCTTGGCGGCAGCAGCCATGGCTTCATTGTCGTCCAGGGTGACCACGATACCGGGGCCGCTCACCTGGGTGAGGCCGGTCATCCGGCGCAGCCATTCCAGCTCCGTTTGCAAGCCGGCCAGCTGGTCCACGTCATGGATCTGCCGCTCCCGGATCTGGTCATTCCTGTCCCTTTTCTGTTCAATGAGTTCTTCCAGGGTCAGGGTTTCCTCTTCCAGCCGGTTGATGATTTCAATCAAATCAGCGTTAGGGCTTTCCGCCGCCTCGCCGCGGTGGGCTTGATAGGTCATTATTAATGATATAAGGATAATACCAGCTGCCACTGATAGTACCGTCAACGCAAACTGCCATTTCCTGGACATTAAACTGTCCTCCCTTCATGTTTTTATTTTACTGGAATACACATGCCTTAGCAATAAAAAGGGGCGGGGGAGGAAGAACCATAAAAATTCTGTTCAGGTAAATTTTAATAGCTAAAGGAATTCCCCTGGCTTTCGTCGAAAATGGATATGCAAATCCTCTGACCTATCCCCTCCCATGCCCGTCAAGGTTGAATTAAGGGATTCTGGTAATTGCTTTTCCAAGGAATCTCTCCCAGAGGTGAAGCAGACTTGAATTTATTGCAAATCCTGCCCTCCTTTAATTTCATCGATCTCATTCGCGTGGCCGTGGACATAACAGTGGTGGCCTTTGTGCTCTACCGTTTTATTATGCTCATCCGCGGCACCAGGGCAGTCCAGCTGATCAAGGGATTGGCCATCCTTTTTGCTGCTTCCTTCCTGGCAGAGATCCTGGGGCTGACCACCATCGATTGGATCTTGGAACAGGTGCGGTTGGCTTTAGTGGTGGCCCTGCCCATCGTGTTCCAACCGGAGCTGAGGAGAGCTTTGGAACAGCTCGGACGCGGTAAGTTTTTTGCCCGTCCCTTGTCGTTTTTAGGTGAAGAAGATATGTCGCGGCTGATCAGTGAAGTGCTGCGGGCCACTCAAGTCCTGGTGAAATTGCAATACGGGGCTTTAATTGTCATCGAACGGGAAACGGGCATCAACGATTATATTGAAACGGGAGTAACCCTAGACAGTGTCGTCTCGGCTGAACTCCTGATCAATATCTTTGTCCCCAATACCCCCCTCCACGACGGGGCCGCCGTCATCCGGGGGGACCGGGTCGCTGCCGCCGGGTGTTTCCTGCCTTTAAGCGACAGCCCTTACCTGAGTAAACAATTAGGTACCCGGCACCGGGCTGCGCTGGGGATTTCCGAGAATTCCGACGCTATCGCCATTGTGGTTTCCGAGGAGACAGGCACCGTGTCCCTGGCCCAGGACGGGAAGCTGGTGCGGTTCCTGGATGAGAAAAAGCTGAGAGAAATGCTGGAAGAAGCACTGCTGATCAAACCTAATGCCCAAACAGGCTATTTCTGGCAAAAGAGGTGGTAGCGGATGTGGGAACATTTTAAGACAAACCTGCCTTACCGGATCATATCCATCTTGCTGGCCATCAGCCTGTGGGCGTGGGTGACCATGGCCCAGAACCCGGTGAAAGAAGCGGTGTACGAGATTCCGCTGGAAACCAAGAACCTGTCCAGCGATTTGATGGTGGCGGATAAGCCCTCCACCGTCACCGTGCGGGTGCAGGCCCGGCAATCGGTACTGGCCAACGTGACTTCCAGGGATTATCAAGCCTACGTTAATTTAAGCAATGCCCACATCGGCACGAATGTGGAACCGGTAGAAGTGAATACCCCCAGGGGCGTGGAGGTCATCCACACCAGTCCTTCCCAAGTCAATATTGTCATCGACCAGATCACCCAGGTGCAGCTGCCGGTGCGGCCCATCCTAACGGGAGAGGTGGCCACCGGCTATGCGGTGCTGGATCCCAGCATCAGCCCTACGGAAGTGCTGATTGACGGCCCGAAAAGCATTTTGGACCGCATCGCTGATGTGGTGGTCGACGTGTCCCTGAAGGGGCAGCGGGAGAGCTACCAGGAGCGGGTACCCATCAAAATCTTCGATGTGGACGGGAACCCCATCCAGGACTGGTTGAAAATCAAACCGGAGACGGTGGAAGTCTTTGTCCCTGTGATCCGGGAATTACCGGCGAAAAGATTGATCATCAAACCCGTCCTGGAAGGAGAATTGCCCAGTGGCTTGACCGTCAAGCAGGTAGTGGTGGAACCGGAGATGGTGCAGCTCTTCGGCCGGTGGGAGCTGTTGGAAAAACTCGATTACCTGTACACGCGGCCCGTTAGCCTGGAGGAGGTTACGGAAACGGCGATTCTGGATGCGGAGTTGGATGTCCCGGAGGGCACTTACTTGGGCATACCTTCCCGGGCCAAAGTCATTGTGGAAATTGCCTCGGACTGAACTAAATCCCTCTTTTTGGAGGGATTTTTTGTTAACTGGTCAAGAAAGCGATGATATACTATAATGAGCATTGGGTGGTTGGCATAAGTAATGATGATGGAGAGGTGATCGCATGGGAAAACTTTTTGGCACCGACGGAGTGCGAGGCGTGGCCAACCGGGACTTGAGCCCTGAATTGGCCTACCGTCTAGGCCGGGCCGGGGCTTACGTGCTGGCTTTACGAGATAAAAACCCAGCCGGGATCGTGATCGGCAAGGACACCCGCATTTCCGGGGATATGCTGGAAGCAGCGCTGGTGGCCGGCATTTGTTCCGTAGGGGTGGATGTCTATCGTTTAGGTGTCATGCCCACCCCCGGGGTGGCGTATCTGACCAAAGCCCTCAATAAGGCGGCGGGAGCCGTGATTTCTGCATCCCACAATCCCTTTGGAGACAACGGCATTAAATTCCTTGGACCCCAAGGTCTCAAACTGCCCGATGAAGTGGAGGCGGAAATTGAAGGGCTGGTGTTAAACAACCGGGAGCTGCCCTATCCTACCGGCGAGCGAATCGGCCGGGTATATGACGTGGGCAACAGCCGTGATCTCTACGGCGCATATGCTAAGAGCTTGTTTAAAGGCTCCCTCGAAGGACTGAGAATAGTGGTGGACTGCTCAAACGGGGCCGCTTCTGCCATTACCCCGCGGGTTTTAACGGAACTGGGGGCGGAAGTGGTGACCATTTTTGCCGAGCCTAACGGGGTTAATATTAACGAGGGCTGCGGTTCCACCCATCCGGAGACTCTGCAGCAAAGAGTAGTCGCGGAAAAAGCCCATCTCGGTCTAGCCCATGACGGTGATGCGGATCGCCTGCTGGCCGTGGATGAGAAGGGCAACCTGGTGGACGGGGACCAGATCATGGTCATCACCGCCTTGGCTCACAAGGCCCAGGGCAAGCTGGAGCAAAACAAAGTGGTAGTGACGGTGATGAGCAACCTGGGCTTGCACAAAGCCATGCAAAAGGCCGGCATCGAGGTTTTGGAAACCAAAGTAGGCGACCGGTATGTGCTGGAAAAGATGATGGAAACCGGGGCTGTCATCGGCGGGGAACAATCAGGCCATATCATTTATATCAAGCAGAATAACACGGGCGATGGCCTCATCACTGCCTTGAATCTGTTACAGGTGATGGTGGATACCCAAAAACCCCTATCGGAACTGGCGGCCCAAATGGAGCGTTACCCGCAGGTGCTGGTCAACGTAACCGTGGCTGACAAAGAAAAAGTGCTGCAATCGCAGCAAGTGCAGGACGCCGTCCAAGCAGCCAAGGCACAGCTGCAAGATCGGGGCCGGATCCTGGTGAGACCTTCCGGTACCGAACCCAAGATCAGGCTCATGGCGGAAGGCCCTGACGAAGAGGAACTGAAAAGCATTGTCGATGCACTGGCCAAGGTAGTTAAGGAGGCAGAATAGAACCCAAGCAGCCTGTCGTCGATCTGGAGGGCTAAAGATTGCCGCATCACTCGTTGCGAGATTCCGGCAAAGATCGACGACTGCTGTCCATTGCTATCGCAAGGACTCTCTGGGACATGTTGCAGCGCCGGGACCCTGCCCCGGCAGGGTTGACGAGGAAGGGGTTTATCGAACTTTTCGGCGGGTGCCCCTCGGCTGCCTACGGCCGTGAAAGCGGGACAAAACCGGGGAGCAATTCCCGGCACAAATCCCATCGGGTAGGAGGGAGTCCTTACGCTTCAATTCTCAGACGTAAGGAGATGGAAGATGACGATGACAAAGGAAACCATGGCAGCGGATAAAGGCGGCTATCCCCATTTCATGCTCAAGGAAATCATGGAACAGCCGGCAGTCGTGGAGCGGACACTGGCGGCCGCCGTCGCTTCGGTGGAAGAGGTCCAATGGCATGGGGACTTGGCCCGGTTGGACCTGGCCAAGTACGAGAAAGCTCTGGTGGTAGCCTGCGGCACCGCCTATCATGCCGGGCTGGTGGGAAAACACTTTATCGAAAAGACCGCCCGCATCCCGGTGCAGGCGGAGCTGGCGGCGGAGTTTCGCTATGCCGATCCTTTTGTGGATGAGGACACCCTGGTGCTGGTTATCAGCCAATCCGGCGAAACCGGGGATACCCTGGCCGCCATGCGGAAAGCAAAAGAGCAGGGCGGCACCATCCTGGCCATCACCAATGTGCCCGGCAGCACCATTGCCCGGGAAGCCCATTACGTGGTCAACACCGTGGCCGGGAAGGAAGTGGCCATCGCCTCCACTAAGGCTTACCTGGCCCAGATAGTCACTCTCTACCTCACCGGTGTGCAGCTTGCCACGGCCAAGGGAAGAATCACTCCTCAAGAAGGAGCCGGGTACCTTAGGGCTTTAGCCGGTATGCCCCGGATGCTGGCGGATATCCTAGCCATGCGGGAAGGATACCGGTCCGTGGCGGAGAGATTAGCTAAAAGCGCCCATGCCTTTTATTTAGGACGGGGCCTGGATGCGGCCGTCGCCATGGAAGGCTCTTTAAAACTGAAAGAGACCACCTATATCCACGCCGAAGCCTATTCCGCCGGGGAGTTCCGCCACGGGCCCATGGCCCTCATCGAAGAAGGCGTGCCGGCCATTGTGCTGGCCACCCAGCCGGAACTCGCGCAGCCCAATAAAGCCATTGTGGAAGAACTGAAATCCCGCGGGGCCTGGGTCATTGCCGTGACCATGGCCGGCGAGGAATCAGTCCCATCCCTGTGTGACGATGCCATCGTACTGCCGAAAACATTGCCGGAATTGGCTCCGGTGCTGGCGGTGGTGCCTCTCCAGCTGATCGCTTATTACACCGCTTGCGCCAAGGGCCTGGCAGTGGACACCCCCAGGAACCTGGTGAAGAGCGTTAAAGATGCCCACTAGCCTATCATTAGAGGGGATTTGGTGGCAGCAAGACAAGTCATTCATGGGTGAGAAAGGGATAAGGGCGCCTTTGCCGCCGCTTATCCCTTTGTCTTCTGTTTGAACTTGTTGGCAACCATCCGAGAAGCGGGCGCATCCGGTCGGGCCGTTACTGAATTGAACTGGTTTGCTGGCCTTACCAGCCGGGGGAATTGATGGTATCATTATACTGGCAGTGCATCCCAGGGAAAAATGGGAATAACCATCAAGTTGTGGGTTGAGAAGCGGCAGGACATTTCTTCCTGCTGCTGAATATTGACTGTAGCGCCGGGAGAAAGGAGCTGTGATGCCATGGCTGATGTGTTGTCCACCAAGTACACCTTTTATTACGAAGTGCCCATCCCGGAAAACCTGTTAAGAATGCTGGTACCGGGCGAGCAGGCCCTGTTTGCGGTGAAAACCATTCGCGATGCCGCCGTGTTCACGGATCGGAGGATCCTGATTGCCGATAAACAGGGCCTGACGGGGAAAAAGGTGGAGTATTGTACCATACCGTATAAATCAATTGTGGCCTTTTCCATAGAGACGGCAGGTACTTTTGATTTTGACAGCGAGATTAAGCTGACCCTGTCCGGGGGCATCAGAGTAGAATTACAGTTTATGAAAGGCAAGGACATGGACCGGTTGTTGTTCAAAGTGAATGAGACTATTGCCCGTTATATGCTGGGTTAGCCGGAAATGTCTATGGTGAAGCCTTGCGGTAAGATGGGTAGACACCGCGGTTTGGGCAGGATTTTAGTCAGGATGAAGAATTGGGTATATAAACCAGTGCCGGGGGATTGATTAAATGCGACCACCTAAGGTTTTGGACAATAAAAGATTTAGAGTTGTAGATGAGTTAAGAGCGGAGCTTGGTAAAGGCTCGAAGTTGTCCGTTATTTCCGCGTACTTCACTATCTATGCTTACGCAGAACTGAAAAAAGAGCTCAGCAAGATAGATGGCGTGAGGTTCATTTTTACCGAGCCGGCTTTTGTACCCAAGGACCATGAGTTCTTTAGAGAATATTACATAGTGCGCAATCCGGAAAAAAAATATCCGGCAATGAACCATAGGTCCAGACGCGGCAGCCTGAGATATATGATACCAGCAACCTATTACCGACTACATCAACATTAGATGAGTAGAAATGAGTTATGGGTAGCATGAACCAGCTTGTTCTCAAACCTGAGAAGAGCTCAGTATTGTTGTCGTAAAACGGTCAAGGGCGCAAAGCAGCATTTTGCTCCTGCTTTGGATGCTACGGCAGAGCAAGACTACCCCGTCAAGAGGTTGAGAAACGAAGGAAAACCATGATATTCTGCAACAACCCTTACGATACAAGGATATTCTCCTTAATCGAGGGGTTAACCAGATTTTACAAACATGCTCTACTTGGTAAATGCTGAGGGAGGTTCATGGAAGATTGCATGAGGCCGAAAATGGGCGCATCTGTCATAGAATGGGAAATGGTCCAAGGGGAGTGATATGATATGGGAAAAAGCTATGAGGAACTGATAAGGCTTTTAAAGCAGATATTCCAAATGGATCAGGCCGATCTGGATTTCGGCATTTACAGAATTATGAATTACAAACGACGGGAAATTGAAAGGTTTCTCACAGTTGATCTATTGCCTCAGGTACGTAACCAATTGGAAAACTACTATTCAGTCAAGCAAAAGAGTCTTAGGAAAGAACTAGATGACTTGAAGAAGACCCTAGATGAAACTGGAGTGGCTTACGAGAGCAGTAAGAAATATCTGGAGCTCAAGCGTGCTCTTGAATCCGGAATGGATCTGGAAAAAATTGAAGATGAGGTCTATTCTCACCTGACAGATTTCTTTAGCCGCTACTATAAGGATGGGGACTTTATTTCTCAACGCCGGTACAAGCAGGGAGTTTATGCCATACCGTACGCTGGTGAAGAAGTTAAACTTTACTGGGCTAATGCTGATCAGTATTACATTAAAACAACTGAGTATTTCAGGGATTATACCTTCATCCTTCCCAATGGCAGAAAAGTTCATTTTAAATTGAGCCTTTTGCAAAAACGCTAGTCCTTATAAATCAATGTACTGGATAACAAAGAAAAGGACTTCACCCCAAATTGGAGAATCTTTCAAGTAATGACACAAAAAAGAAACCCAAGGAGTGA
>DULZ01000106.1 GCA_012840125.1 Clostridia bacterium
CCATTATCCACCCTAACCTATGATGCGATGAGGGAGTATGGTTTCCTCCTCGGGAGACATTTTAATGAGGGCCTGGCGGCGACAATCCCCAACACAATCTCAAGCCTCGGGCAGCCAAACTTCCTCCCACCCTCCTACTTAACCACAGGAACCCCCACCTCACAGAACATAAACATAGAGATAAACACCAATGTGTCAATAGACAGGGTGGAGGATGATGTTGACGTCGAGGCGATGACGAGGAAGATCACGAACAAGGTGAAGGAGAATATGTGTGATGAATTGAACAGGCAAGGTATCCTCCCCTACCTGTATGGCCGCGGATATGTGAGGGGGGTGAGATGATCATAGTCTATGGTGATTGGAGCATACAGGGACATAAACCATCAGGGATAGTATCCGTGCAGGTGAACCTCCCAAAGGTCACCCTGCAATGCGTGGCCCTCCCCAAGCCCGGGAAGACCCCCCTGGATGAGGTTAAACTATTCATGGGATTGGCGAAGTACCAGGTCAGCAATGATTTCCTCCTAAATAAGGGGACCTATGTGCAGGGGGATAGGAGCCGTGACCTCCTAACCATCACAGACGGTGTGAATGTATTCAAGGGGATGATCGAACCCCCCTCCTACCAGTTGGACAGGTTCAGTGATGAGATCATAGAATACACCCTAACCATCCACCTGGAGCTACCCTCTGATATAAGCAGGGTCTTCAAGGCAGGGGACTTCTCCCCCACATATTTCAACTCTTTCTATTTCCATGTTGGCGTGGAGTGATCCCATGGTGATGGATTTCAGGTTCATAGAGTTCGGCGGCCGCGGGTGGGTTGACCTGGAGGAGGAGTTCATAGTAGCCCGGCGTGGTGACACAATCAAGGGCTACGCTATCCTAAAAAACACAGGGGATGAGGTCATTGAGGACCTCCTAATCATGCCGGCCCATGATCCCTTCGCCTCCTTCAGTGAGAAACAGTCATGGATGAATGATCTAATGATATCCTCCCTAACCTTTAAGGAGCCCCGCCTCCCTGACAAGATCATACCCGGGGATGAGGTGATGGTAGAGTACACGCTGCAGCCACCATGCACCGGCCCCTTCCAGTTCATAATCCTGGCCACCGCCACTAACAAGTCAGGAACAGCCTTCCCCGGATACCCCGTGAATTACCGTGCGGAGATAATAAACGCGCCATACGTCAGTCATGAGGAGTGGATCATCGATTTCAAACTCCCCAACCCCCCACGGAAGAGCAGGTTTGACTATGAGGATATCCTCATAGAACCCTTGACTCCCGAAGGGGCGACGCCAGGGGATAAGCGATTCATCCCCTGGATCTGGCTGAATAAGGGGGGGGATGACAGGTGGAAAATACGGGCCTACTTGAGGACCCCCGGGGGGTTCACGCCGCGTATCACGGATAAGTGGATGGGCTTCATCTACACAGGCTTCAGTGTCCCTGTGGATCCTGGCCGCATCATGAATTATGACTGGTTGAAGTCACAGTCACCACATTTTACTGTGGATGTGTCCTGGGAGGAGGCCACGATAGTCACGGATTACTTCCTATTGAAGGGGGTGATCCGGTGAAGATCCTGGTGAACAACCGGGAAGTCCCGGTGACAGGGTTAAGCGTGAATCACATGATCAACTCTGTTGCGAAGGCCACATTCTCCACCCATGAGGAGGTGCGTGTGGGGTACTCTGTAAGTGTAATCTCCGATGATGATAAGAAAATCTTTGAGGGGTATGTGAATCATGTCACCCTCGATTATGGTAGTATGACATCTAATTGCCGGGCGATCTCCTCACCAATACATAATCGCCTCATGCAATACTCTTACACCTTTAAGGAGCAGGAGTTTCACTCATGGGGGGTTGTCCTCCTCCGGTTCCTGCAGTCCTGTGGGATCACATTACACCCCCACTCCTGCATCCCTGCACAGTCACGGGTTAATGCAGGGGCGAGTTACCTCTATGGAACCATGGTTCAACCAGGGAAATCCTCCCTGGAAACCTTCATGAAGTTGCACCCATTTCATGGGATGGTGGAGACAAAAGATGATGTGAAGGTAATCACGGTGACATGGAATGACCTGATTCAAAACTTAATGGAGGAAACCGGTCGTGACCTTTTCTGGATCCTGCATGGGAAAATGATGTACATCGGATGCAAGGGTAATGCGGGTTTCGAGGTCAACCCTAACCTCCTAAAATCATTAAAAATCACAGAGGACGCAACTGAAGTTGTTGAGTCACTTGAAAACTTACGGGTGGTCTATTAGGTGGTGTCTGATAAATGGCTTCAGGAAAACAGGGGATGGTACCGCGTCCCC